>NZ_JCAFSU010000009.1:0-147648 GCF_059369555.1 Stenotrophomonas sp. YJH_SMC_21 | reverse complement strand
CGTGGTCGCCAGCGAAGTGCGTACCCTCGCCCAGCGTTCGGCTGCGGCGGCCAAGGAGATCAAGGGCCTGATCGATGATTCGGTCGGCAAGGTCGCCGAAGGCTCCAGCCTGGTCCACCAGGCCGGCAGCACCATGGGCGAAATCGTCGCCTCGGTGCAGCGCGTGACCGACATCATGGCCGAGATCTCCGCCGCTTCGCAGGAACAGTCGGCCGGCATCGAGCAGGTCAACCAGACCGTGGTGCAGATGGACGAGACCACCCAGCAGAACGCCGCGCTGGTGGAAGAAGCCACCGCCGCCGCACGTGCGATGGAAGACCAGGCCGCGCAGCTGGCCGACGCCGTGGCGATCTTCCGCCTCGACAACCAGGTCTCGGCCGCGGTGAAGGCTGTCGCCGAACGCGTGGAACCGGCGCGCATCACCCCCGTGGCACGTCCGCAGCCGACCAGCACGCCCACGCCGGTACGTCGCAGCAGCAACGCCAGCACCTTCGCCGCCAGCGACAGCGACTGGCAGGAATTCTGAGACCCACCCGCGGCGGCTTCGGCCGCCGCCTCTGCCGATGGACACGTCCCCCGTGCAAAGTCCTACTCCCATCGTCACCGGCCCGCGCGAGTTCGAGTTCGCCGACCGTGATTTCCGCCGCGTCTGCGACCTGATCTACCAGCGCGTGGGCATCGCCCTCGCACCGGCCAAGCGCGACATGGTCTATGGCCGCCTGTCGCGCCGCCTGCGCACGCTGGGCATGCGCAGCTTCCAGCAGTACCTGGACCATCTTGAGCAGGAAGACGGTGACGAGTGGCAGTCGTTCACCAACGCACTGACCACCAACCTGACCTCGTTCTTCCGCGAGCCGCACCACTTCGACAAGCTGCGCGAAGAACTGCAGCAGCGTTCCAGCCGTTCGCCGCTGCTGCTGTGGTCGTGCGCGGCGTCCACCGGTGAGGAACCCTATTCGATGGCGATCACCGCCTGCGAGGCCTTCGGTACGCTGAAGCCGCCGGTGCGCATCATCGCTACCGACGTCGATACCCAGGTACTGGCCACCGCCGGCCGCGGCGTCTACAACATCGACCGTGTCGCCAATCTCGACCCGGACCTGCGCCGCCGCTACTTCCAGCGTGGCAGCGGTCCCAACGAGGGCCAGTGCCGCGTGCTGCCGGCGCTGCGCGAGCTGATCGAGTTCCGTCCACTGAACCTGCTCGCCCCGCGCTACGACGTCGGCGGCCCGTTCGACGCGCTGTTCTGCCGCAATGTGATGATCTACTTCGACAAGCCGACCCAGCGCGCCATCCTCGGCCGCCTGGTGCAGCACCTGGCCGACGATGGCCTGCTCTACACCGGACACTCGGAGAACTACCTGCACGCCGCCGACCTGATCCAGCCCTGCGGGCGCACCCTGTACCGCCGCGCGGCAAAGGCCGGCGCATGAACGCCTCACTGCGTACCGACGACGTGATGCGCTACCAGGATGCACGCTTCCAGACCCTTGCCGCCAAGCTGCTGCCCACCCAGTACCTGGTGGTCGATGACACCACCGCACTGACCACCACCCTGGGTTCGTGCGTGGCCGCCTGCCTGCGCGACCCGGTGCTGAAGATCGGCGGCATGAACCACTTCCTGCTGCCGGAGGGCAACGCTGGCGACGGCGCACCCGCACGCTACGGCAGCTATGCGATGGAGCTGCTGATCAACGACATGCTCAAGCGCGGCGCGCACCGCAAGCGCATCGAGGCCAAGGTGTTCGGCGGCGCCAACGTACTGAAGGGCTTCACCAGCAATCCGGTCGGTACCCGTAACGCCGAGTTCGTGCGCCAGTACCTGCAGGCCGAGCATATTCCGATCATCGCCGAGGACCTGTGCGGCATCCATCCGCGCAAGATCTGGTTCTTCGCCGACACCGGCCGCGTGGTGGTGCAGCGCCTGCCGCATGCCCACGAAGCCGAAGTGGCTGCCACCGAATCGGCAGTGCGTGCGCGCCTGTCCAAGGCCCCGGTCACCGGTGGCGTGGAGTTGTTCGAATGACCCTGACCGGCAACGCCCCCTGCCGGGTCCTGATCGTCGACGACTCCGCCGTCGTGCGCCAGATGCTCACGGAAATCCTGTCCAGCGATCCGGCCATCGACGTGGTCGGCACCGCTGCCGACCCGCTGCTGGCGCGCGAGAAGATCAAGCGCCTGGCCCCGGACGTGATCACGCTGGACGTGGAAATGCCACGCATGGACGGCCTCGCCTTCCTGGAAAACCTGATGCGGCTGCACCCACTGCCTGTGGTGATGATCTCCTCGTTGACCGAGCGCGGCGCCGATACCACGCTGCAGGCACTGGCACTGGGCGCCGTGGACTTCGTCTCCAAGCCCAAGCTGGACGTCGCACGCGGCCTGCAGGGCTACGCCGACGAGATCATCGCCAAGGTGAAGATGGCGGCGCGCTCGCGGGTGCGCCCGCTGGTGCGTGCTGCCGCTCCGAAACTCCTGCTGGAAGCAGCTCCTGCAATGCGCCCGGCTGCACCGCAGTTCCGCACCACCGACCGCCTGATCGCGATTGGTTCTTCGGCCGGCGGCACCGAGGCGCTGCGCGTGGTGCTGGAAGGCATGCCGGCCGATGCGCCTGCCGTGGTGATGACCCAGCACCTGCCTGCCAGCTTCAGCAGCGCCTTCGCCGAACGCCTGGACCGGCATTCCGCGATGGCCGTGCGTGAGGCCAGCGATGGCGAGGCAGTGCTGCCTGGCCATGCCTACCTGCCACCGGGCGGCAAGCACCTGCGGATCATCCGCGACGGTGCGCGCTGGCGCTGCCGCGTCGATGATGGCCCTGCGGTGAACCGTCACAAGCCCGCGGTGGACGTGCTGTTCCGTTCGGTCGCGCAGAGCGCGGGCGGCAACGCCATCGGCGCCATCCTCACCGGCATGGGTGACGATGGCGCGCGCGGCCTGCTGGAAATGCGCCAGGCCGGCGCGCCGACGCTGGTCCAGGATGAAGCCACCAGCGTGGTCTGGGGCATGCCCGGTGCTGCCTTTAAACTGGGAGCGGCCGAAGAACAGGTGCCATTGGAACGGATCGCCGAACGACTCTTGGCGCTCGCCCGCGGCTGATCGTCCGCGGCATCGCACCGCCTGATTTCCTCTTTCAGATGCCGGCCCCGGAAGGGCCGGCACGGCTGTCGTGTTTTCCAAGGAGTTTGACCATGGCCCTGCGTCTCTTCCGTTACCAACCGTCACTGCTGGCGGCCGCTCTGCTGGCTCCGCTGGCAGCTACCGCTGCCGGCGTGCCGGCACCGCCGCAGGCCACCCCGGGCCTTCCCCCCGCCCCCGTCGCGAAGGGCACCGCCTGGACCGATCGCGTCCACATCCAGAGTGGTCCGGATACCGCATCGAAGCGCCTCCACGCACCCGACGTGGCGTTGCGCATCGTCACCCCCGATGACAGCGAGTCGCTCACGCCAAAGGGCCTCGCACTGCTCTTCAGCGGCAATGAGCCGGACTACTTCCGGCGCAACACCCTGCCCGGCAGCATCGTCGAGAGCCAGGCCAGCCCCGCCACCACGCTGATGCCCAACGTAGCCAGGGCGCTGGTGGGTGGCTACTTCAGCTATGCGCCTGACGCGCTGCCCAACCAGAGCAGCACCCTGCGTTTCAGTGCAGACACCTGGGCGCTGGTGCACCAGGGCAACACGCGGAAGGATCCCCTTTACCGCCTCAACCACGTCAGCACCATCGAGCAACGCCGTGCCGATGGCACCCTGGCTGAAATCATCAGATGCAGTGACAGCGACGACCGGGCGACCCTGGGCGAGTGGCAGGCCAATGACTACGCCAGGCTCAAGATTGCCGCCCAGGTGATCACGATGAAGTGCACCGAGCAGCTCATCAAGCGAATTCCGGCGATGTACCCTCGCCCGCTTGCTGCTGAAGATCTCACGGCCTACGCAGGCGGTGCCGTGCCGCCGGCACGGGTGCGCATCTATGCCAGCCTGGGGCGGACCACCACCCTGTACACCGACGCCGCCTGCCGCGAGGACTACCGCGACAGGATCGACGTCAAGTACAACAACGCCGGTGACAAGGGCGTGCTCGGCATCCCCGCCACGGAAACCCTGCGCAGCAAGGAGAACGAGCGGTTCTCCATGCTCAGCTACCAGGAGTACGAAGTCGCCGGCGGCAAGCCGCTGATCGTCGAAGCGCGCTTCGACGCATCAAGCCGCATGTACTGCGACGGGCAGTTGTCGGGTCAGTTCGTGGCCAGGCCCGGACAGGACTACGAAGTGGAAATGGAAGTGGCCGACAAGATGTGCCGCCTGCATCTGCGCCAGGTACACGCCGATGGCAGCACGACGCCACAGGTCGCACGCAAGACCCCCAGCACCTGTGAGGGCACGCGTGCGCCGGTGCGCATTGAACCGCGGCAGGACATGCAGGTCCTGCTGTTCAGCCCAGGCCAGCTGCAGATCCAGGATGCCCGTCAGGGCAGCGCACCGGAACGGTTGACCGACGACGCGGGCAGCACCGAGGCACTGCGGAAGATGCTGCAGCAGGCCAGCAGCAATCCCGGCACGCCTGTGCGTGGTGGTACCGGCTACCGATTACAGCAGCGCCCTTCACGATGCCGTGCGCGAACGCGTACTGGACGCACCGCAGGTATTGCCCAGCCTGTGGGAAGAGGCGGCCACGGTGAACAGTCGCCGCAGTGCCGCCGCCGATGCTCCGGTCGACATCGCCGCTGCGATCGCCCATTGCAATGCGTTCCCGATCAGGGAGTTCGCGCCGCGCTGAGCAATCGCTCCCCTACCTTCGGCCTTCGCCGGGCATCAACCACCAGAGCGCGCACAGCGCCTCATTTTCGTTTCCCCAAGGAGTACTACCGTGGCATTACGCCCAACCTGCCTCACCGCCGCGATCGCGGCCACCCTGCTGCTGGCGCCGTCGGCCTACGCCAACGACGAAGCACCCACACCCACGCCTGCCGTGGATTCCGCGATCACCAGCGGATCAACGCTCGATCCAGCAACGGATGCGGCGACCGCGCCAGACGCGGCGCACGCCCCCACCGCGGCCGATCCGGCCATCGGGAATGTCACAGCCGCCGTGGCACCTCCTGTCGACTACAGCAGCCTGCAGCACATCAAGGTCACCTCCGGACTGGGTGCAGGCCCCAACGGCAATCGCGTGGGCGATCACGTGCTGCGCCTGGTGATGCGTGCCGACACCGCTGCCGTCACCGCGGCCAAGGTCGGCCTGTCTGCTCTGGCGTTCGTCACTGGCGTGGGTGACATCGGCACCAGCAACAGCTTCAGCAAGAACAACGTCCGTGGCGAGGACATCAACTCTGTGCCCAGCCCGGCCTTCGGCGCATTGCCCGGCATGATCCGCGAGCAGCTGGCACTCTATTTCGCGGCCCATCCCGGCGCCATTCCCAGCGACGAGCGCACCGTGGAAGCCAGCGCCGGCCAGTGGTCGCTGGTGTACCAGAAGCTCAGCGATGCAGAGACCCCCTACGAGCTGCGCCACGATGTAACCATCGGCTTCCCGGTGGTGCGCAAGCTGTTCCGCAGCGCCAGTGGCGGCCAGGGCGTGCACTGCCGGGACGAAGCACGGGTTGCCCCGCTGCAGGAATGGCAGGCAGACGACTATGCGAAGGCCAAGGCGGCGTCGCGTGAGTTCGCCGAGGCCTGCATCGCGCGTTTCGTGGCTGAGCTGCCCCGCCTGTTCCCCGACCATGGCGCTCTGCCGCAGCCTGCGGTGGAAGCCGAGCTTCCGGCGGAAACGCCGGCCGTGACCGAGGAAGCGGCGGCCGTTACCCAGGCCTGAACCTGGGTACGCCCCCAAACGAAGAACCCCCGGCTCTCACCGGGGGTTCTTCGTTTCAACGGCGTGCCGGCCAGCGGCCGGCACTACCGCATCAGGCAGCGACCGTGTTGGCCACGTCCTGGTATTCCTCGATCTGGTCGAAGTTCATGTAGCGGTAGATCTCCGCACCATTGGCGTTGATTACGCCGATGTCCGCCATGTACTCCTCCTTGGTCGGGATGCGGCCCAGACGCGAGCAGATCGCGGCCAGTTCGGCCGAACCCAGGTACACGTTGGTGTTGCGGCCCAGGCGGTTCGGGAAGTTGCGGGTCGAGGTCGACATCGCGGTGGAGCCTTCGCGGATCTGCGCCTGGTTGCCCATGCACAGCGAGCAGCCCGGCATTTCCATGCGGGCGCCGGTGGCGCCGAAGGTGCCGTACACGCCTTCCTTGGTCAGCTCCGAAGCATCCATCTTGGTCGGCGGGGCCACCCACAGGCGGGTCGGCAGGTCACGCTTGCCTTCCAGCAGCTTGGCAGCGGCACGGAAGTGACCGATGTTGGTCATGCACGAACCGATGAACACTTCGTCGATCTTGGCGCCAGCGACTTCGGACAGGGTCTTCACGTCGTCCGGATCGTTCGGGCAGGCCACGATCGGCTCGTGGATGTCGGCCAGGTCGATCTCGATGACGGCGGCGTACTCGGCGTCGGCATCCGGCTCCAGCAGCTGCGGGTTGGCCAGCCACGCCTCCATCTTCTCGATGCGACGCTGCAGCGAACGCGGATCCTGGTAGCCCTCGGCAATCATCCACTTCAGCAGCGTGATGTTGCTGGTCAGGTACTCGATGATCGGTTCCTTGTTCAGGCGCACCGAGCAACCGGCCGCCGAACGCTCGGCCGAGGCGTCGGACAGTTCGAACGCCTGTTCGACCTTCAACTCCGGCAGGCCTTCGATTTCCAGGATGCGGCCGGAGAAGATGTTCTTCTTGCCAGCCTTGGCCACGGTCAGCAGGCCCGACTTGATCGCGTACAGCGGGATCGCGTTGACCAGGTCACGCAGGGTCACGCCCGGCTGCATCTTGCCCTTGAAGCGCACCAGCACCGACTCCGGCATGTCCAGCGGCATCACGCCGGTGGCCGCAGCGAAGGCGACCAGGCCCGAACCGGCCGGGAACGAAATGCCCACCGGGAAGCGGGTGTGCGAGTCACCACCGGTACCCACGGTGTCCGGCAGCAGCATGCGGTTGAGCCAGCTGTGGATCACGCCGTCGCCCGGGCGCAGCGAAACGCCGCCACGGGTGGAGATGAACTCCGGCAGGGTGTGGTGGGTCTTCACGTCCACCGGCTTCGGGTAGGCGGCGGTGTGGCAGAACGACTGCATCACCAGATCGGCCGAGAAGCCCAGGCAGGCCAGGTCCTTCAGCTCGTCACGGGTCATCGGGCCGGTGGTGTCCTGCGAGCCGACCGAGGTCATCTTCGGTTCGCAGTAGGTGCCCGGGCGCATGCCCTGGCCTTCCGGCAGGCCACAGGCGCGGCCGACCATCTTCTGTGCCAGCGAGAAGCCCTTGCCGGTGTCGGCCGGCTGCACCGGCAGGCGGAACAGGTTGGTCGGGGCCAGGCCCAGCGCTTCGCGCGCCTTGCCGGTCAGGCCACGGCCGATGATCAGCGGAATGCGGCCACCGGCACGCACTTCGTCGAACAGCACTTCGGACTTGACCTGGAACTCGGCGATCACTTCACCGTTCTTCAGCGCCTTGCCTTCGTACGGACGCAGCTCGACCACATCGCCGTGCTCCATCTTCGACACGTCCAGCTCGATCGGCAGTGCGCCGGCATCCTCCATGGTGTTGTAGAAGATCGGGGCGATCTTCGAACCCAGGCAGACGCCACCGGCGCGCTTGTTCGGGATGAACGGAATGTCATCACCGGTCCACCACAGCACGCTGTTGGTGGCCGACTTGCGCGAGGAGCCGGTACCGACCACGTCGCCGACATAGGCAACCAGGTGGCCCTTGTCCTTCAGGTCGAGGATCTGCTGGATCGGGCCGCGCTTGCCGTCTTCTTCCGGGGTGAACGGCGCGTCGTCGCGCTTGTTCTTCAGCATCGCCAGGGCGTGCATCGGGATGTCCGGGCGGGTGGTCGCATCCGGTGCCGGCGACAGGTCGTCGGTGTTGGTCTCGCCAGGCACCTTGAACACGGTGACGGTCAGGCTCTGCGGCACTTCCGGGTTGCTGGTGAACCACTCGGCATCGGCCCAGCTCTGCAGCACGGCCTGGGCGTTGGCGTTGCCGGCCTTGGCCTTTTCCTGCACGTCGTGGAACGCGTCGAACACCAGCAGGGTCTTCTTCAGGCCGTTGGCGGCAATGGTGCCGACGCTGGTGTCGTCAAGCAGCTGCACCAGCGGCGCAACGTTGTAACCGCCGAGCATGGTGCCCAGCAGTTCGGTGGCGCGCTCGCGGCTGATCAGCGGGTTCTGCTCGCTGCCCAGCGCGATCGCGGCCAGGTACGAGGCCTTGACCTTGGCTGCGTCATCGACGCCGGCCGGCACGCGGTGGGTCAGCAGGTCGAGCAGGAACTCGGCCTCGCCCTGCGGCGGGTTCTTCAGCAGTTCGATGACATCGGCCGTCTGCTGCGCGCTCAGCGGCAGCGGCGGGATGCCAAGCGCAGCGCGCTCGGCGACGTGGTGGCGGTAGGCTTCCAACATGACAACTCCCGGGTAATGCGTAGGTTGAAATAACAAAGTGGGCTCAGGCTTGCGGCACGATCAGCTTCAGGCCCTTGAAGTAGTCGCGGTAAAACGTGTCGTTCCAGGTGATCAGGCCGTCGCACTGCAGCAGTGCGTGGGCGCCGACCATGAATTCGTCCAGGCTGCGGCGGCTGCCGCCGCGCTGGCGATGACGGCGGTGCATCTCGCCGGCGCGCAGTGCCGACTTGGCTTCCATCGGGTTGAAATGCACGCCCATCTCTTCCAGCGCTTCGAGCACTTCGGCACCGCCGCGCAGCGAAGCGCAGACTTCGGCCAACGTCGCGCCACAGACCACCACGCGGCCGCCGACCAGGCTCTGCCGCAGGATGGCTTCCACGGCATCGGCCTGCGGACCATTGCTGAGCAGCTCGACCAGCACCGGTGAATCGACGGCAATCATCACGGCTTACTCCTCGTCACGCACCGCGCGCACCGCCGCGTCGGACGATTCGAAGCCGTCCAGCGCGAACTTGCCGCGCGCCCGTGAAATGGCATCGTCAACACTCTTGCGCAGGATGATGCGGCTGCCGTCCAGCTCGACCTTCAGCAGCGTGCCCTTGGTCAGGCCGAGGGCATCACGCACCGCCTTGGGCAGGGTGATCTGTCCGCGTTCAGCAACGGTGGCTTCCATGGGGGTACGCCTCAAAAAGTATGCATGAATTATACATACTCGCAGTATCTGGAACAAACCCGGCCAATCCGTGACCGCGATCCTGCGCTGGTCGCATCCGGGGGTTAGACTGGCTCCGCAGCGACCTGCTGCGGCCCTGGGCGGACGCACCGCGTGCCGCCCGCACCTACCCGCCATAAAAGGATGTTCCATGCGCGCCTTGACCCTTGCCCTGATGCTGGCTGCCCCGCTGGCCCTTTCGACGACGGCAGCCCACGCCAATCCGTTCGGCGCCTACACCACCGGCGTCGAGATCACCCAACAGCAGATGGACACCCTGGAAGTCGGCAAGACCAGCCAGGACCAGGTCCGTGAGAAGTTCGGCGCACCCGGCCGCCGCGAACAGCTGGGCGACACGCAGGTCTGGTACTACGACTACGTGAAGATCAAGACCTTCGGCAAGAACATCCAGGAAGCGACCGTCCTGGAATTCAACAAGCAGGGTGTGCTGACGGCCAAGTCCAAGAGCAACGCTGTTGGCAAGACCGGCAATCCGCTGCTGGATGCCGCCAACGGCAAGTAAGTCCTGCTCGACACGCACTTCCGGACGGGGCGCCCATGGGCGTCCCGTCTGCGTTCTGGCCAGCGGGCGACGACCGGACGCGCTGACACGAAGGCTACACACACCGCTGTAACCTTGCGTTCCAAGCCAGCCGGGTCATTGCCGGGCGCTGGATCGCCGATACTGGGCAGGATCCGGGGCCGGAATGCCACCGGCGACCGCAAGCAGGCCCCTGCACGCACGGGCCAGAGCAAGCCATCCGCAAGAAGGAGTTACCCCGCATGAGCGATTCGTTCTCCACCCGCAGCCAGCTGAACGTCGGCGGCAAGACCTACGACTACTTCAGCCTGCCCACGCTGGGCCAGCGCTTCGATATCTCCCACCTGCCCTACTCGATGAAGATCCTGCTGGAGAACCTGCTCCGGCACGAGGACGGCGGCATCACCGTCGGCAAGGACCACATCGAAGCCGTGGCCCGCTGGAATCCGGCGGCCGAACCGGATACCGAGATCGCCTTCATGCCGGCGCGCGTGGTCCTGCAGGACTTCACCGGCGTGCCCTGCGTGGTCGACCTGGCCGCGATGCGCGATGCGGTGGTCAAGCTCGGCGGCTCGCCGGAGCAGATCAACCCGCAGATTCCTTCCGAGCTGGTCATCGACCACTCGGTGCAGGTCGATGTGTTCGGCAAGCCGGACGCACTGGACCTCAACGGCAAGATCGAATTCCAGCGCAACCAGGAACGCTACGGCTTCCTGCGCTGGGGCCAGAAGGCCTTCGACAACTTCAAGGTGGTGCCGCCGAACACCGGCATCGTCCACCAGGTGAACCTGGAGAACCTCGCCCGCGTGGTGATGACCGCGGACAAGGATGGCAAGGCCGTGGCCTACCCCGATACCGTGTTCGGTACCGACAGCCACACCACGATGATCAACGGCATCGGCGTGCTGGGCTGGGGCGTTGGCGGCATCGAAGCGGAGGCCGCCATGCTCGGCCAGCCATCGTCGATGCTGATCCCGCAGGTGGTCGGCTTCAAGCTGACCGGCAAGCTGCCCGAGGGTGCCACCGCCACCGACCTGGTGCTTACCGTCACCCAGATGCTGCGCAAGCTGGGCGTCGTCGGCAAGTTCGTCGAGTTCTACGGTGACGGCCTGCAGCACCTGCCGCTGGCCGACCGCGCCACCATCGGCAACATGGCCCCGGAATACGGCGCCACCTGTGGCATCTTCCCGATCGACGCCGAGTCGCTGAACTACCTGCGCCTGTCCGGCCGCAGCGAAGAGCAGATCAACCTGGTCGAGGCCTACGCCAAGGCGCAGGGCCTGTGGCACGAGCCGGGCAGCCCGCACGCCCAGTACAGCACCACGCTGGAACTGGACATGGGCACGGTGAAGCCGTCGCTGGCCGGCCCGAAGCGCCCGCAGGACCGCGTGCTTCTGGAAGACGTGCAGAAGAACTACCGTGAAGCCCTGGTCGGCATGACCGCCAACCGTGACAAGCGCAGCGACGACGTCTCCTCGTTCGTCAACGAAGGCGGCGGCGCCGCGGTCGGCAACGAGCAGCTGGCCAAGGGCTTCGCCGACATCGAGATCGAAGGCCGCAAGGTCCGCCTGAAGGACGGCGCGGTGGTCATCGCTGCCATCACTTCGTGCACCAACACCTCCAACCCCGCGGTGATGATCGGCGCCGGCCTGCTGGCCCGCAACGCGGCCGCCAAGGGCCTGAACCGCCAGCCGTGGGTGAAGACTTCGCTCGGGCCGGGCTCGCGCGTGGTCACCGATTACCTGGAAAAGGCCGGCGTACTGAAGGAGCTGGAAAAGATCGGTTTCTACGTGGTCGGCTACGGCTGCACCACCTGCATCGGCAACTCCGGCCCGCTGCCGACCGAAGTCAGCGCCGGCATCGCCACCGGCGACCTGGTGGTCACCTCGGTGCTGTCGGGCAATCGCAACTTCGAGGGCCGCGTGCACCCCGAAGTGAAGATGAACTACCTGGCCAGCCCGCCGCTGGTGGTGGCCTACGCCATCGCCGGCACCACCGACATCGACCTGACCACCCAGCCGCTGGGTACCGGCAGCGATGGCCAGCCGGTGTTCCTGCGCGACATCTGGCCGAGCAACAAGGAAATCGGCGACGTCATCGCCGCCACCATCGGCCCGGAGATGTTCAAGCAGAACTACGCCGACGTGTTCAAGGGTGATACCCGCTGGAACACCATCGCCTCGCCGGACGGCAACCTGTACGCGTGGAGCGATGCGTCCACCTACATCAAGAACCCGCCGTACTTCGATGGCATGACCATGCAGACCGGCAGCATCGACGACGTGCACGGCGCACGCGTGATGGGCCTGTTCGGCGATTCGATCACCACCGACCACATCTCCCCGGCCGGCAACATCAAGAAGGACTCGCCGGCAGGCCGCTTCCTGCAGGAGCGCGGCGTGCAGCCGGCCGACTTCAACAGCTACGGCAGCCGCCGCGGCAACGATGACGTGATGGTCCGCGGCACCTTCGCCAACATCCGCATCAAGAACCTGATGTTCGGTGGCGAGGAAGGCGGCAACACCCTGTACTACCCGGCCGGGGGCGGCCAGCCGGAAAAGCTGGCGATCTACGATGCGGCCATGAAGTACAAGGCCGACAAGGTGCCGCTGGTGGTGCTGGCCGGCAAGGAATACGGCACCGGTTCGTCGCGTGACTGGGCTGCCAAGGGCACCCTGCTGCTGGGGGTGAAGGCGGTCATCGCCGAAAGCTTCGAGCGCATCCACCGCTCCAACCTGGTCGGCATGGGCGTGCTGCCGCTGCAGTTCCGCAACGGCGAGAACGCGCAGAGCCTGGGCCTGGACGGCTCGGAAGTGATCGACATCACCGGCCTGCAGGACGGTGCCAGCAAGCGCGCCACGGTCACCGCGACCAAGGCCGACGGCACGAAGAAGACCTTCGAGGTGTCGGTGATGCTGCTGACCCCGAAGGAAGTCGAGTACTTCCGTCATGGTGGCCTGCTGCAGTACGTGCTGCGCCAGTTGGCCAGCAAGTAGCGTTCCGCTCTCGGTAGAGTCGACTGCTGGTCGACTACCCAACAAAAGGGCCGGATCCTCGCGGATCCGGCCCTTCCTGTTTCTCTGCAGCCAGGCATGGCCTGGCTCTACCGCATCTCCGGCGGCACCGGGATGGGCGCCAGGTGCGCGATCACCGGCGCGGCGCGTCCGGGTCGGTGCGCAGCGCCTTCAGCAGGCCCCACATGTAGAACGCCAGGGTGAACGAGAACGGCAGGCCGCACAGCACCACCGCCGTCTGCATTGCGCTGAAATTGCCGGCCAGCAGCAGCCCGACGCTGGCTACGGTGATGCCGACGGCCCAGAACACGCGCAGCCAGATCGGCGCGTCATGGCCATCTTCCACGCCATCGTCAACGCGACGGGTACACAGGTTGGCGATCATCAGCGTGCCCGAATCGACCGGGGTCAGGAACAGCACGAAGCCGATCACCACCGCGGCACCGGCCACGTACGGCGCGGCGGGCAGGTATTCCAGCAGCTTGAACAGCGTCATCGCCGCATCGTGCTGGGCCACGTCACCCAAGATCGCCTGGCCATGGTTGAGCACCAGGTCGATGGCGGTGTTGCCGAAGATCGACAGCCACGCCAGGGTGAAGCCGAGCGGGATCAGCAGCACGCCCATGATCACTTCGCGGATGGTGCGGCCCCGCGAGATGCGCGCCACGAAAAGGCCGACGAACGGCGCCCAGGCGATCCACCAGGCCCAGTAGAACAGCGTCCACGAGCCCATCCACTCACGACCCTTCGGGTCGTTGAGGTACATGTCGAAACTCTTGCGCACGAACGCACCGAGGTAATCGCCGGTGTTCTGGATCAGGCCATCGAACAGGTGCAGGGTCGGGCCGGTGACCAGCACGAACAGCAGCAGGCCGCACAGCAGGCGCACGTTGAGGTTGGACAACCAGGCAATGCCCTTCTCCACACCGGCGACCACGCCGATGGTGGCCACCACCATCATCACCAGCACGATCGCCACCAGCACCTGCGGCGTATCCGGGATGTGGAACAGGTAGACCAGGCCGGACTGCACCACCAGCGCGCCGATGCCGAGGTTGGTGACCATCGAGATCAGCGTGGCGAGGATGCCGAAGCCATCGACCATGTCGCCGATGCGGCCATGGATGCGCTCACCGAAGATCGGGTACAGCGCCGAGCGCAGCGCCAGCGGCAGGTCACGGCGGTAGGCGAAATAGCCCAGTGCCACGCCGACCAGCGCATACAGCGCCCAGCCGTGCAGGCCCCAGTGCAGGAAGGTGAGCACCATCGCCTCGCGGCCGGCGGCCACGGTGCCGCCGGGTTGCCCGGGCGGATGCAGAAAGTGGTCCAGCGGCTCGTAGGCGCCGTAGTACAGCAGCGCGATGCCGATGCCGGCCGAGAACAGCATCGAGACCCAGGCGACGTAGCCGAAGGCCGGCGATTCCTCGTTGTGGCCCAGGCGGATGCGGCCATACGGCGAGAACGCCAGCCACAGCACGAAGCCCAGGCACAGCACGATCAGCAGCATGTACCACCAGCCGAACGCGGCCGACACCTCGGCCTGCGCCCATTGCAGCCAGTGCTCGCTGCCTTCGGGATAGAGAACGGTGAGCAGCCCGAGGATGCCGATCGACACCGAGGAGCTGAAGAAGACAAAACGGTTCAAGCGCAGGGGCGAACGCTTGGGATGAGCCAGGGAAGACATGGGGTCGTCTCATCAAGTCCGAGGGAGCACATGGGCGGGGCCGGACCGGTAAACCGGGCCCATGGCGTGGGGCGCGAGCGCATCCTAGGGTTTATTGATTGAACGTTCAATCAATAAAAAGCATAATAGCGGGCAGCCCGATCCTTCGGGTCGCAATCCGTGGAGAGACAATGCCGAAGAAAGGCGTGGAACCGGTACGGCGCGAACAGCTGATCCGGGCCACTTTCCAGACCATCGACGAGATCGGCATGGCCGATGCGACCGTCGCCACCATCGCGAAGAAGGCAGGGCTGTCCAGCGGCATCGTCGCCCACTACTTCGGCGACAAGGACGGCCTGCTCAATGCTGCAATGCGGCAGATCCTGCGCGAGCTGAAGGACGCAGTCGCCCGCTACCGCGCCGACGCCAGCGACGACCCGCGCGAGCAGCTGCGCGCCATCGTCGACGGCAACTTCGACGACAGCCAGATCAACGGCACCGCGATGCGCGTCTGGCTCACCTTCTGGGCCGCGAGCATGCACCAGCCGGAACTGGCCCGGCTGCAGCGCGCCAACGACCAGCGCCTGTTCTCCAACCTGTGCCACCAGTTCAACCGCCTGCTGCCCCACCCGCAGGCCCGCCTGGCCGCCCGCGGGCTGGCCGCGATGATCGATGGCCTGTGGCTGCGCGGCAGCCTGGTCGGCGGCCAGTTCAACGCCGAGAAGTCCCGGCGCATCGCTTACGGCTACATCGACTTCCAGTTGCAGGCTGCCGCGCTATAAGCGCTTCAGCACCCGCCCCCTTCCAAGGAGTACGCCCCATGACCACCCTGCCCGTCCAACAGCTCTACATCCACGGCCAGCGCGTCGATGCCACCAGCGGCAAGACCTTCAAGACCGTCAACCCGGCCACCGCTGAGGTGATCGCCGAAGTGCAGGTTGCCAGCCAGGCCGACGTCGAGCGTGCCGTGCAGAGCGCGTCCGAAGGCCAGAAGGTGTGGGCCGCGATGACCGCCATGGAACGCTCGCGCATCCTGCGCCGCGCCGTCGAGATCCTGCGTGAGCGCAACGACGAACTGGCCCACCTGGAAACCCTGGACACCGGCAAGGCGCTGGCCGAAACCACCACCGTGGACATCGTCACCGGCGCCGACGTGGTCGAGTACTACGCCGGCCTGGCCACCGCCATCGAAGGCATCCAGCTGCCGCTGCGCGAATCGAGCTTCTTCTACACCCGCCGCGAGCCGCTGGGCGTGGTCGCCGGCATCGGCGCCTGGAACTACCCGATCCAGATCGCCATGTGGAAGTCGGCCCCGGCCCTGGCCGCCGGCAACGCGATGGTGTTCAAGCCTTCGGAAGTGACCCCGCTGACCGCGATCCGGCTGGCCGAGATCTACACCGAAGCCGGCGTGCCGGCCGGCGTGTTCAACGTCGTGCAGGGCCCGGGCCGCGAGATCGGCCAGTGGCTGACCGAGCACCCGGTGATCGAGAAGATTTCCTTCACCGGCGGCGTCGCCACCGGCAAGAAGGTCATGGCCAGCGCCGCGTCCTCCTCGCTGAAGGAAGTGACCATGGAGCTGGGCGGCAAGTCGCCGCTGGTGATCTGCGATGACGCCGACCTGGACCGCGCCGCCGACATCGCGGTGATGGCCAACTTCTTCAGCTCCGGCCAGGTCTGCACCAACGGCACCCGCGTGTTCGTGCCGCGCAGCATGCTCGCCGCGTTCGAGGCCGCCGTTGTCGAGCGCGTCAAGCGCATCCGCATCGGCGACCCGATGGCCGCCGAAACCAACTTCGGCCCGCTGACCAGCTTCCCGCACATGGAAAACGTGCTGCGCTACATCGAAAGCGGCAAGGCCGAAGGCGCCCGCCTGCTGACCGGCGGTGGCCGTGCCACCGAAGGCGCGCTGGCCAATGGCGCCTACGTTCTTCCGACCGTGTTCTCCGACTGCCGCGATGACATGACGATTGTCCGGGAAGAGATCTTCGGGCCGGTGATGAGCATCCTCGCCTACGACGACGAAGACGAAGTGGTGCGTCGCGCCAACGACACCACCTTCGGTCTGGCCGCCGGCGTGGTCAGCAAGGACATCAGCCGCGCCCACCGCATCATCCACCGCCTGGAAGCCGGCATCTGCTGGATCAATACGTGGGGTGAGTCTCCGGCCGAAATGCCGGTCGGTGGCTACAAGGAATCCGGCGTCGGCCGCGAGAACGGCATCTCCACCCTCGGCCACTACACCCGCATCAAGTCGGTGCAGGTGGAACTGGGCGACTACGCCAGCGTGTTCTGACCGGCGCGCCCCGAGCGCGCACCCTCGTCCGGCCACCGCGCCGATCCGACATTCCGCCGGGACGCCTGCATGCAGCGCGCCCCGGCCTGCAGGAGACACCCATGAGCACCCACAACGAGTACGACTACATCATCATCGGCGCTGGTTCGGCCGGCAACGTGTTGGCTACCCGCCTCACCGAAGATGCCGATGTCAGCGTGCTGCTGCTGGAAGCCGGTGGCCCGGACTACCGGCTCGACTTCCGTACCCAGATGCCGGCGGCACTGGCCTTCCCGCTGCAGGGCAAGCGCTACAACTGGGCGTACAAGACCGATCCCGAGCCCTTCATGAACAACCGCCGCATGGACTGCGGCCGCGGCAAGGGGCTGGGCGGCTCGTCGCTGATCAACGGCATGTGCTACATCCGCGGCAACGCGATGGATTACGACAACTGGGCCAGCATGCCGGGCCTGGAAGACTGGACCTACCTGGACTGCCTGCCGTACTTCCGCAAGGCGGAAACCCGCGACATCGGCCCCAATGACTACCACGGTGGCGACGGCCCGCTGCGCGTGACCACGCCGAAGGCCGGTAACAACGAGCTGTTCGCTGCGATGGTCGAAGCCGGCGTGCAGGCCGGCTACCCGCGCACCGACGACCTCAACGGCTACCAGCAGGAAGGCTTCGGCCCGATGGACCGCACGGTGACCCCGAAGGGCCGTCGCTCCAGCACCGCCCGTGGTTACCTGGACCTCGCCAAGCCGCGCCCGAACCTGACCATCGTCACCCACGCGCTTACCGACCGCATCCTGTTCTCGGGCAAGCGTGCGGTGGGCGTGCAGTGGCTGCACAACGACCAGCCGCAGCGTGCCACCGCGCGCCGCGAAGTGCTGCTGTGTGGCGGCGCCATCGCCTCGCCGCAGATCCTGCAGCGTTCGGGCGTCGGCCCGGCCGACCTGCTGCGCAGCCTGGACATCGACCTGGTGCACCACCTGCCGGGCGTCGGCGCCAACCTGCAGGACCACCTGGAGATGTACCTGCAGTACGAGTGCAAGAAGCCGGTCTCGCTGGCACCGGCACTGAAGCTGTACAACCAGCCGGCCATCGGCGCCGAGTGGCTGTTCCTGGGCACCGGCATCGGCGCCAGCAACCAGTTCGAGGCCGGCGGCTTCATCCGCAGCGACGCCGAATTCGACTGGCCGAACCTGCAGTACCACTTCCTGCCGGTGGCGATCAATTACAACGGCTCCAACCCGATCAAGGCGCACAGCTTCCAGATGCACGTCGGTTCGATGCGCTCGCCCAGCCGCGGCCGCATCCACGTGCGTTCGAAGGATCCGCGCGAACATCCGAGCATCCTCTTCAACTACATGTCGCATGAGCAGGACTGGCGCGAGTTCCGCGCGGCGATCCGCATCACCCGCGAGATCTTCGCGCAGCCGGCGCTGGCACCGTACAGCGGCCGCGAGATTTCCCCGGGCAGCGCGCTGCAGACCGATGCGCAGATCGATGCGTTCGTCCGCGAACATGCCGAGACCGCCTACCACCCGTCGTGCTCGAACAAGATGGGCCACGCCGATGACCCGATGGCGGTGGTCGACGGCCAGGGCCGCGTGCACGGGCTGGAAGGCCTGCGCATCGTCGATGCCTCGATCATGCCGCAGGTGGTGACCGGCAACCTCAACGCGCCGACCATCATGATGGCCGAGAAGCTGGCCGACGTGATCCGCGGCCGCACCCCGCTGGCCCGCAGCACCGCGCCGTACTACAAGGCCAACGGTGCACCGGTGCGCAAGCAGGACTGACGCAAGCGCCCCGCTTGGCGACACGGTCGTGCCGGCCGCTGGCCGGCATCCACCGGAATCCCGATCGAGCGCAGACGCCGGCCAGCGGCCGGCACGACCAAGCAAAGAGGCCCTTCGGGGCCTCTTCGCGTTTTCCCTACGGCGGGGTATGCTGCAATGAACGGCCATTGTCGCTACGCTCAGGGCCGGAACCTAATACATCACGATTCCTGGAGGGGGAATATGAGTCTGGATCGTCCCTGGCTGCAGAGCTATCCGAAAGGCGTTCCCGCCGAAATCGACGTCAACGAGTTCCATTCGGTAGCTTCGGTCTTCGACGCTTCCGTCGCGAAATTCCGCGACCGTCCGGCCTACTCCAGCTTCGGCAAAGTGCTCACCTACGGTGAGACCGATGCGCTGGTCACCCAGTTCGCCGCCTACCTGCTGGGTGAGCTCAAGCTCAAGAAGGGTGACCGCGTCGCCCTGATGATGCCCAACTGCCTGCAGTACCCGGTGGCCACCTTCGGCGTGCTGCGCGCCGGACTGACCGTGGTCAACGTCAACCCGCTGTACACCGCGCGCGAGCTCAAGCACCAGCTGATCGACGCGGGCGTCAGTGCGCTGGTGGTGGTCGACAACTTCGGCGACACCGTCGAACAGGTCATCGCCGATACGCCGGTCAAGCACGTGGTCACCACCGGCCTGGGCGACCTGCTCGGCGCCAAGGGCGCGATCGTCAACTTCGTACTGAAGTACGTCAAGAAGATGGTGCCCAACTACCACATCAAGGGCGCCGTCCGCTTCAGGCAGGCGCTCAAGCTGGGCAGCCGGCACGCGCTTCCGCCTGTCGAGATCGACCACGACGACATCGCCTTCCTGCAGTACACCGGCGGTACCACCGGCGTGGCCAAGGGCGCGATGCTGACCAACCGCAACCTGATCGCCAACATGCAGCAGGCCTCGGCGTGGCTGTCCACCTCGGGCATCGAGCCGGGCAAGGAAGTGATCATCACTGCCCTGCCGCTGTACCACATCTTCGCGTTGACCGCGAACGGCCTGGTCTTCATGAAGTTCGGTGGCTGCAACCACCTGATCACCAACCCGCGCGACATGAAGGGCTTCGTCAAGGAGCTCAAGGGCACCCGCTTCACCGCCATCACCGGCGTCAACACGCTGTTCAACGGCCTGCTCAACACGCCCGGCTTCGACGAGATCGACTTCTCTTCGGTCAAGTTCACCCTCGGCGGCGGCATGGCGGTACAACGTGCCGTGGCCGAACGCTGGAAGAAGGTCACCGGGGTGACCCTGGTCGAAGCCTATGGCCTGACCGAGACCTCGCCGGCAGCCTGCATCAACCCGCTCACCCTGCCCGAGTACAACGGCGCCATCGGGCTGCCGATCCCGTCCACCGATGCCTGCATCAAGGACGACAACGGCAACATCCTGGCGCTGGGCGAAGTGGGCGAGCTGTGCATCAAGGGCCCGCAGGTGATGAAGGGCTACTGGCAGCGCCCGGAGGAAACCGCCACCGCCATCGACGCCGACGGCTGGCTGCACACCGGCGACATGGCGAAGATGGACGAACAGGGCTTCTTCTACATCGTCGACCGCAAGAAGGACATGATCCTGGTGTCCGGCTTCAATGTGTACCCGAACGAGGTCGAGGACGTCATCGCGATGATGCCCGGCGTGTTGGAAGTGGCTGCGGTCGGTGTCCCGGACGAGAAGTCCGGCGAGGTCGTGAAGGTCGTGATCGTGAAGAAGGACCCGAACCTGACCGCGGAAATGGTCAAGGAACATGCCCGGGCCAACCTGACCGGTTACAAGCACCCCAGAATCGTAGAATTCCGAAAGGAGCTGCCGAAGACCAACGTCGGCAAGATTCTCCGTCGCGAGCTGCGTGATACGCCCGCCCAGTAAGGGTTTCCGGGCAACACGACAGTACAGGGGACCCCGCCGGAGACGGCGGGGTCTTTTTATTGCCGGAACATGGCCGGCCCGGCGCTTGCGGGCGGTTCACGACGGGTGCATAGAATCAGTCGCCGCCGCATGTTCAGCTCGCCCCCTCACTCCTCTCCGTCCGCTCTGCGGTTGGCCGGACGGTCACACGGAGAACTCCCATGTCTGCAGTACGCCCCATCATTACCCGTCCCTCGCAGCACCCTACCCTGCGTATCACCGAAGAACCCGAGCGGGATGTTTACTGGATCCATATGCACGCCAACCTGGTCAACCAGCCAGGCCGGCCGTGCTTCGCCTCGCGCCTGGTCGATGACATCGTCGACTACCAGCGCGAACTGGGCGATCGCCTCAGCGCCTCGCACGCTCTGTCACCCCATGTCGTACTTGCCTCTGACAGCGACGTGTTCAACCTGGGCGGCGATCTCGAACTGTTCTGCCGCCTGATCCGCGAGGGCGACCGCGCCCGCCTGCTCGACTATGCCCAGCGCTGCGTGCGCGGCGTGCATGCCTTCCATGCCGGCCTGGGCACCCGTGCCCACAGCATCGCCCTGGTCCAGGGCAATGCACTGGGGGGCGGCTTCGAGGCCGCACTGAGCTGCCACACCATCGTCGCCGAGGAAGGCGTGTTGATGGGCCTGCCGGAGGTGCTGTTCGACCTGTTCCCCGGCATGGGCGCCTACTCCTTCCTGTGCCAGCGGATCAGTCCGCGGCTGGCGGAGAAGATCATGCTGGAAGGCAACCTCTACACCGCCAGCCAGCTGAAGGAAATGGGCCTGGTCGACATCGTGGTGCCGGTGGGCGAAGGTGTTGCCGCAGTCGAACAGGTGATCAAGGAAAGCCGACGCATCCCACACGCCTGGGCGGCGATGCGTGAGGTCAACGAGATCGCCACCATGGTGCCGCTGCATGAAATGATGCGGATCACCGAGATCTGGGTAGACACTGCGATGCAGCTCGGCGAGAAGTCCCTGCGCACCATGGATCGGCTGGTACGGGCGCAGGCCCGGCGCAATGGCGACCCGGCCTGATCGTCTGGCGGGTCAGGACGGGCTGCGCTCGCTGTCGTCGCGGTGCGGTGCCCCCGCACTACGGGCAGCCAACGCATTCCTGCCGTTGCGCAGAGCGGTCGCCAGGTTGCCGAGGCGGGAGCTCCATTCACCCTTCAGCTGCCAGTCCGCCATGCGCATGATTTCGCCACTGGAGGCGGCAACCTGGACAAGCCCCAGGTTGCTCGCCACGCCACGCAGCGCGTGGGCGTGCTCGCGGAAATCCTCCCATGCCTGGCGCTCGCCGCAGCCCTGCAGCTGGCCCATGCTCGCGTCAACGTCCGCCAGGCACTGGTCGATGAACTTGCGTTCGAAGCCATCGCCCATGCCCAGCGACGCCAGCTCGTCCAGGACCGCGGTATCGAGCACGCCATCGCCGACCGGCAATGCAGGCACCGACTGGATGCCGGGCTCGGCGCGGGTGTTGGCGGCGACATCGGCCAGCACTTCCAGCAGGCGGGTGGCCACCACGGGCTTGGCAAGGAAGGCGCGGGCGCCGGCCTGCTCACAACGCAGGATGGACTCGGGGGTGACGTCTGCGCTCAGCACCATGACCGGAACGTAAGGCATGCCGCTGGCCTGCATGACCCGCAACTGCTTGAGCAGATCCAGTCCGCTCATGCCGGGCATGTGCAGGTCGACGATCGCTGCGTCGTAACTGGCCTGCTCCAGCGCATCGAGCACTTCGGCGCCGCCGTTGACGCAGGTGACCTTGTGGCCGGCCTTCTCCAGCAGCCGCTGCAGCACCATGCGGTTGGCCTCGTGGTCGTCGGCGACCAGAACCCGCAGGCTCCGCACCCGTGCACGATGGCGCAGGAAGGGGTTGGAAAACGCGATGACATTGCCGGCTTCAGCCACCTCGGACGGAACCGCCGGGGCTGATGAGGTGTCTGCGACGTCCAGCGTGATCTCGACCCAGAACACGCTGCCGCGCGGGCTGTTCGGCGCATAGCCGACCTGCCCGCCCATCGACTCGACCAGGCCCTTGGCAATGGCGGTGCCCAGACCGGTGCCTTCATGGCGCCGGGCCAGGCCGACATCGCCCTGCTCGAACGCATTGAACAGGCGTCCGCGCAACGCCACCGGCACGCCGATGCCGGTATCGACGATCTCGAACCGCAGGCGCATCCGCTCGCTGCCCAGCGCATCGGGGCTGGACACGCGCAGATGCACGTAGCCACTGTCGGTGAACTTGACCGCGTTGCCCATCAGGTTCAGCAGGATCTGCTGCAGATGCCCGGCATCCCCGAGCAGGCGCGGCGGCACGTTGTCGTCCACCTGCACGCGATAATCCAGCGATTTGGAGCGGGTCTGCGGGGTCAGGATCAGGTTGATCGCCTGCAGCACGTCGGCCAGCGCGAACTCGTGCCACTCCACGCGCACCTTGCCGGCTTCGATCGCGGAGATGTCCAGCACCTCTTCCACCAGCGCCAGCAGACTGCGGGTCGAGGCCTGGATGGTGTTCAGGCACTCGCGCTGTTCGTCGTCCAGGCGGGTGGTGGCCAGCACTTCGGTCATGCCGGCCAGCCCGTTCAACGGCGTGCGGAACTCATGGCTCATGTTGGCCAGGAAGCGGCTCTTGGCTTCGTTGGCCTGGCGCGCCTCGGCCACCGCCCGGGTCAAGGCATGCAGCAGCGAATCGAAGTACAGCGGAATCGCGCCCAGGCCCAGCAGCAGGCCCCAGCCCAGATAATCGTGGCCGCGCCAGTACGGCGACAGCATCACCGTGCACAGGAAGGCCAGGCAGCCCATGGCCGTGGCCACGCGCAGGTAGGTGCTGCCGTAGCGCATGCCGTTGCCGATCGTCACCCACAGCATCACCGCATACAGCGGTGCGGCCGGCTCGCCCTGGATGGTCATGATCCAGGCCATGCAGGTGTAATCGGTCAGCATGCCGATCACGCGGCGCACATGCGACACGCCCGGATTGACCAGGATCGCGGTCAGCAGGCCGGCGGAAATGGTCAGCTCGAAGGCGAGGATCAGCCACGTCGCCGTCAGCGCCTCACCGCCGCCGCTCAGCGAGCGCCAGCCGAGATAGCTGATGAACAGTGCCGTGATGATGATGCGGATCAGGTTCTGCGCGTGCTCGCTGTCCTCGCGCCCGGACAGGCGCTGCTTGAAGCGGGCCAACAGCGAGCGCTTGTCGGATCCAGCGGCGGGCGTCGTATCCATGGTCGGATGTCGCATCCTTCGGCGCAGCAGGGAGGAGCAGCACAACGGTACTGCCAGCAACCCCAACCACAGGGAAATGGCCAGCCCCAGGTTGGCCTGCCAATAGGGAGTCAACAGCACGGTAGTGCCGAAACTGACCATCGCCAGCACAATGGCAGCGGTCAGGTAACGCGGCCCGAAGCGCAGGCCGTTGCCCACCGTGACCCACATCACCACCGCATACACCCACGCCAGCGGCTCACCCATCTGGATCATGCCGATCGCGATCAGGCCGTAATCGGCCAGCATCCCGGCCACCCGCCGCAGGTCCGAGCGCTGCGGCTTCCACAGCAGCCAGCCGAACAACAGCAGCGACAGGCCCAGCCCGGTCAACGCCGTTGCCAGCGCGCCCTGGTACTGATCCAGCCGGTGCAGGCGGGCGCCGGACAACAGAACATAGACCAGGATCAGCGAGATCAGCACCACCCGCACGATCGCCTGGCCATGTTCCGAATCCGGACGCTGCGCCAGCCGACGCCTCACGCGTGCGAACAGGTCCTGCATGTCACCCACCCGGTCGCGTCGATGCCGTCGAGTGCTGGGCGCAGATATCCATCAACTGCTGGTGGCCGCGCATCAGCGCATCCACGCAACGCGGATCGAACAGTCGCCCACGCTGGGCGTACAGATAAGCCAGAGTGGCTTCCATGGTCCATGCTTCCTTGTACGGACGGGGCGAGATCAGCGCATCGAAGACGTCGGCGACAGCAACGATCCGCGCTTCCAGCGGAATCGCTTCGCCGACCAGGCCGTCGGGATAGCCGCTGCCGTCATAGCGCTCGTGATGGCGCAGCGCGATGAGCGCGCCCACCTGGATGAAACGGTTCTGGCTGCCACTGAGCAGCTCGTGGCCGATGCGTGGGTGCCGGCGCATGATCGCCAGCTCCTCGTCATTGAGCTTGCCCTGCTTGAGCAGCACCGCGTCGGGAATGGCGATCTTGCCCATGTCATGCAGCGGCGCCGCCATCTCGATCAGGCGCACGTCGTCTTCGGGCAGGCCAAGCTGCTCGGCGATCAGCCCCGCAACGCGCGCCATGCGTTCGAGATAGGCGCTGGTGCCGGCATCACGGAACTCGATCGCCCGCGCCAATCGCGACAGTGTCTCGCGTTCGCGTTCCTCGACCTCGTGCATGCTGGCCAGCAGGCGCTGCTCCAGCGACAACGCACGTTGCTTCACGTTCTCGGTCTGCTGGCGCAGCTGCAGCAGGTTGTAGCAGCGCGCGCGCAGTTCGCGCGGACGGATCGGCTTGACCAGGAAGTCGATGACCCCTGCTTCCAGCGCCGCCTGGCGGATCGGCTCGTCGCCGACCACGGTGATCAGGATCACCGGGATATCGCGGTGCTTGGGCAGGCGCCGGAATCGACGGGCGAACTCCAGCCCGTCCATCTCCGGCATGCGGTAATCGAGCAGCAACAGGTCGACCGGGTGCGCCTCGCACCAGGCCAATGCGGTCAGCGGATCACCGAAGTCATACACGCTCAGTTCCGGCGCAATGTCTTCGATGACGTGACGCAGCATCGTCCGCGCGGACGTCTGGTCGTCAACAATGACGATGTTCAACGCGTACTCCGCCTGGTTTCTCGACCATGCTGGATCATCAGCAGGCGAGGATACCCTGCTGCTGCGAACGCTCGCACCCTGCATCGGCCCGACTCCCGTGTCATGCGTCCCGGTTCATGATCGTCATCACATTGTGAAGCGGACTCTCCACAATGCGCACTCCCCCTGGCGCCGATCAAGCCATAACAGACGTCAAGGTAGTGCATTAACGATACGCCGAGCGCGGGAGGCGTCAATCGCGCCGTCTCATTTCGCGACGGCGCGCACAAACGGGAGTCAAAAAGACGACTTACTGCTCCGGACGCATGTACGGGAACAGCAGCACGTCACGGATCGAGCTGCTGCCGGTCAGCAGCATCACCAGGCGATCAACGCCGATGCCGAGGCCGCCGGTCGGGGCCATGCCGTACTCCAGCGCACGGATGTAGTCGGCGTCGTAATGCATCGCCTCGTCGTCGCCGCCTTCCTTCGCGGCCACCTGGGCCTGGAAACGCTGGGCCTGGTCTTCCGGGTCGTTCAGTTCGGAGAAGCCGTTGGCCAGCTCCTTGCCGTTGACGAACAGCTCGAAGCGATCCGTGTAGCCCGGGTCGTTGTCATTGGCACGGGCCAGCGGCGAGACCTCGACCGGATGGTCGGTGATGAAGGTCGGCTGGATCAGGGTGTGCTCGACCGTGGCCTCGAAGATCTCCAGCAACAGCTTGCCCCAGCCGTAGGACGGCTTGACGCGGATGTTCAAGCGCTCGCAATGGCGCAGCAGCGCATCGCGGTCAGTGCAATCAGCGGCCGAGATTTCCGGGTTGTGGTGGCGCACTGCCTCATCCATGCGCCAGCGGCGGAACGCCGGGCCCAGGTCGATCTTCGCGCCGTCCCATTCCACTTCGGTGCCACCGTTCACGGCCTTGGCCACATCACGGATCACACCCTCGGTCAGGTCCATGATTTCGTTGTACGTGGCATAGGCCTCGTACAGTTCCATCATGGTGAATTCCGGATTGTGGCGGGTGCTGACGCCTTCATTGCGGAAGTTGCGGTTGATCTCGTACACACGCTCCAGGCCACCCACGGTCAGGCGCTTGAGGTACAGCTCCGGCGCCACGCGCAGGTACAGGTCCAGGTCCAGCGCGTTGTGATGGGTGGTGAACGGCTTGGCCGCCGCGCCGCCGGGGATGTAATGCATCATCGGCGTCTCGACTTCCAGGAAGTCGCGGTTGTCCAGCCACGCGCGCATGGCGCGGATGATCTTCGAGCGCTTGATGAACACTGCGCGCGATTCCGGGGTCACGATCAGGTCGACGTAACGCTGGCGGTAACGCTGCTCGACGTCGGCCAGGCCGTGCCACTTGTCCGGCAGCGGGCGCAGCGACTTGGTCAGCAGGCGGATCGACTCGGCCTTGACCGACAGTTCGCCGGTCTTGGTACGGGTCAGGCCGCCTTCGACGGCGATGATGTCGCCCACGTCCCAGCCCTTGAAGGCCGTGTAGGCATCGCCCAGCACCGCGCCCTGCAGGAACAGCTGGATGCGGCCGGACTCGTCCTGGATCTGCGCGAAGCTGGCCTTGCCCATGATGCGCTTGGCCATCAGGCGGCCGGCCATCTTCACCTGGCGGCCGTTGCCTTCCAGCGCCTCGGCGGTCCAGGCCTCGGCATCGGCGAATTCTTCCTGCAGGCGGCCGGCGAAGTCCTCGCGACGGAAGTCGTTCGGGTACGCGATGCCCTGCCCACGCAGCGTTTTGAGTTTCTCGCGGCGCTCGGCGATCAACTTGTTTTCGTCAACGGGGGGGGTATCGGTAGCTTCGCTCATGGATCTGCGGGAATCGTGTAGTGAGGGGGGATGTTGCACCCGGCACAGCCGGTTGCCCAGCATACCAAAACCGCCCTGCCCCGGCCTTGGGCCGGGCCCGCCCAGATGGCCGCCAACCTTGGTTGGCGGTCCGTGTGTCGACCAAGGTCGACACCTACCGGATTCCGGGGAACCGATGCCCCGGTAGTCGCCAACCTTGGTTGGCGCTCGTCCCGGCGTCAACCGTTCCCAGGGAACGCCTGCCGCAACTCGTCCACCAGCACCCGCTGGTTCTCCGAATAGTCCACCGGCACCGACACCAGGTGCACCCCGCCCTCGTTGAAGGCCGCCTCCAGCGTCGGGATGAACTGCTCGATGGCGGTCACCTCGTGGCCCTTGCAGCCGTAGGCTTCCGCGTACTTCACGAAATCCGGGTTGCTGAAGGTCATGCCGTAGTCGGTGAAGCCATCTACCGCCTGCTTCCAGCGGATCATGCCGTAGGCGCCGTCGTTGAGGATCAGCACCACCAGGTTCAGGCCCAGCCGACGCGCGGTCTCCAGCTCCTGGCTGTTCATCATGAACCCGCCATCGCCGCACACCGCCAGCACCCGCCGCTGCGGGTACAGGATCGAAGCCATGATCACCGACGGCAGGCCCGCGCCCATGGTCGCCAACGCATTGTCCAGCAGCAGCGTATTGGCCACCTGGGTGCGGTAATTGCGCGCGAACCAGATCTTGTACATGCCGTTGTCCAGCGCCACGATGCCGTCCGGCGGCATCACCTGGCGCACGTCGTGCACCAGCCGCTGAGGCGTGAATCCAGCCTCCTCGGCTCGGTCAGCCAGGTGTTCCAGAATGGTCGCGCGCAGCGGCAGCAGCGCGTCAGCGTTCGGCACCGCGCCTTCGATACGATCGGCCAACTGGGTCAGCGAACGACCGATGTCACCGATCACTTCCACCTGCGGGAAGTACACCTGCTCCACGGCCGCCTGCGAGTAGCCGATATGGATCACGGTCGGCCCACCCGGGCGCATCACGAACGGCGGCTTCTCGGTGACCTCGTGGCCGATGGTCACGATCACGTCGGCCTGGTCGATCGCCATGTGCACGTAATCGCGCTCTGTCAGCGCCGCGGTGCCCATGTACAGGCCCGAACCACCGGCCACCGCGCCCTTGCCCATCTGCGTGGTGAAGAACGGAATGCCGGCGCGCAACACGAACGCCGACAGCGCTTCGCTGGACTGCGGCCGCGACGCCGCCGAGGCGATCATCAGCAGGGGGCGCTTGGCGTTGCGGATGATCTCCGCCGCCCGATCCAGCGCCTCCGGACTGGCAATGGGACGATCCACCGCGTGCGGCGGAATCAGCGCCACGCCCTCGACCTCATCGGCGGCGATATCTTCGGGCAGCTCCAGCAGCACCGGGCCCGGGCGCTCTTCCTGGGCGACACGGAACGCCTGGCGGACGATGGTCGGGATGGTGCGCGCCGAGACGATCTGACG
Source organism: Stenotrophomonas sp. YJH_SMC_21 (assembly GCF_059369555.1). Taxonomy (NCBI): domain Bacteria; kingdom Pseudomonadati; phylum Pseudomonadota; class Gammaproteobacteria; order Lysobacterales; family Lysobacteraceae; genus Stenotrophomonas; species Stenotrophomonas sp. YJH_SMC_21. The sequence goes on along the minus strand of NZ_JCAFSU010000009.1, from coordinate 119,106 downwards.
CGCCAGCTTGGTCAGCGGCTTCATCGTGCTGACGATGTCGACGATCTGGAAGCGCGCCTGCTTGCTGGCGACGATGCCCTTCTGCCCGGTGATCATGATGACCGGCCATGCGCCAAGCAGCGCATACGCGGCGCCGGTGGTGAAATTCAGCGCGCCGGGGCCGAGCGTGGCCAGGCACACGCCCGGCTTGCCGGTCAGGCGGCCATAGGTGGCCGCCATGAACACGGCCGCCTGCTCGTGGCGGGTGATGACCAGCTCGATGCTGGAATGGCGCAGCGACTCGACCACGTCGAGATTTTCTTCGCCGGGAATGCCGAAAATGCGCTCGACGCCTTCGTTCTCAAGTGCGGCGACAAGCAGATCTGAACCCTTGGACATTGGAATGTCGTCCTTTTCGCTGGACTGATGGTGGATCGTTGCAGGGAGGATGGAAGCTGCGCGTCAACGCTTGTCGAACCACACCGTCTGCGCGTTGACGAATTCGCGGATGCCGAAGTGCGAGAGCTCACGGCCGAAGCCGCTCTTCTTCACGCCGCCGATCGGCACGCGCGGATCGGACGCGGAGAAGCCGTTGACGAATACACCGCCGGTCTGCAGCCGGCGCGCCAGCTGCATCGCACGGGCGCGGTCGCCGCTCCACAGGTTGCCGCTGAGGCCGAACTCGCTCTGGTTGGCCAGTTCCACCGCATGGTCGGCGTCGCGGGCGCGGCTGATCGAGGCCACCGGCCCGAACGTTTCGGTATCGAAGGCCTGCATGCCCGGCTCAACCCCGGCCAGCACGGTGGGTGCATAGAACGCACCCGGACGATCCAGCTGGTGCCCGCCGACCAGCAGCTGCGCACCGGCGTCGACCGAAGCGCGTACCTGCGCGTCGAGCTGCTCCAGCAGATCCTGGCGCGCCATCGGGCCGATGCGGTTTGCCGGGTCACGGCCGTCGCCAATGGTCAGTGCCTGCACCTTCTGGCAGAACTGCGCCACGAAACGATCGTAGACCGCGTCTTCGACGATGATGCGCTTGCCGGCGATGCAGACCTGCCCGGTGTTCTGGAAGCGCGAGGCCACCGCCGCATCGACGGCCGCATCAAGATCGGCATCGGCCAGGACGATGAACGGATCGGAACCGCCCAGTTCCAGCACCACCTTCTTCAGCGCCTGCCCGGCCTGGGCAGCAATGCTGCGGCCGGCGGCCACACTTCCGGTCAGGGTCACCGCCGCGATGCGGTCATCGGCGATCGCGCGGCTGGTGCCCTCGCGGCTGATGTTGGCCGCGATGAAGGTGCCCTCCGGCAAGCCGGCATCGCGCCATGCGGCGTCGAGCAGCTGCGCGGTACCGACGATGTTCTCGGCCGGCTTCAGCAGGAAGCCGTTGCCGCCCATCAGGATCGGCACCGCCGCGCGCATCACCTGCCAGTACGGGAAGTTCCACGGCATGATGCCCAGCACCACGCCCAGCGGCAGGTATGACACGTAAGCCTTGTCGTCGGGCACCTGGGTCGGTTCGTCGCGCAGGAACTGCGCACCGTTGTCGGCGTACCAGTCGCACAGCACAGCACACTTTTCGATTTCGGCCAGCGCTTCGGCCTGGACCTTGCCCATTTCGGCGGTAGCCAGCGCGGCCAGCTTTTCACGGTCACGGCGTAGCACCGCGGCCATCGCACGCAGTACGTCTGCGCGCTGTTCGAGGCTCTTGACGCTCCAGGCCGCAAAGCCGAGCTGGCCGCGATCCAGGATTGTTTCCAGCTCGGCGTCGGTGGCGAAGGGATGGCTGGCGATCTGCTGGCCAGTGGCCGGATCGCGGGAAATGGCGGTGGTGGGGGCAGCGGACATGCAGGGCTCCTGTTGTCTCGACAACGGGCGGTGGCCCGTCTCCTGCACAGGAATGTGGACCCGAATGGCGGAGGCAACAAGGCGTCTGCTTATCCTGTGACCTGCACTTACCTGCCTGAATGGGGTTTTCGGCAGGGCTGCGCCCTGCACCCGCTACGATCCAGAGCAACAGCAACAGCAACAGCAGAAGCTGGTTTCCTGAGGGATGGCGGGGTGGGTCCGGTTGCGGGAGACGCTATAAACCCTTCCATGGGGGCTTGGCCGCGGCATCCATGCCGCGGACACTCCCGCAACCGGACCCATCCCGCCTTCGACAGAGTTCTGCGACCTGTCGGGACGGCGCTCTGCGTTGCTGTTGGTGGGTGTCGACCTTGGTCGACACAGTAGACCCACGCCATGCGTGGATGACTCATTCGATATCTGAGAGAAAAATCGTGTCGACCAAGGTCGACACCTACCAACAGCCGCGCGGAACAAAGCCGCAGTTGCCAACAACCGCGCGAAATCTGTCTGAGGTGGGGTGGTGTGGGTTGGCAGGACCGTTGGCGCCATGGATGGCGCCATCGAGCCCCCATGGACGGGTTTACGGCGTGTCCTGTCAACCCACACCACCCCGCCATCCCTCGGATAGTCCGCTGTTGCTGTTGCCGTTGCTGTCGCTTCGGCCTCTGCGGGTGCAGGGCGCAGCCCTGCCGAACAACCTACTTCCGCGGCAGGTAGGTCACCAGGGAAAGGTCATGCCGGCTCTCCGGCACCAGCGCCACGTACTGCAGGTCCAGCAACCCGCGCGTGGGATGGTTCAACTTCTTCGCCCCTTCATCGAACCGGCGCACATCGTGCTCCGGCCACCACTGGCGGAACTCCTCGCTGTGCGCCGAGATGTCCTCGACCAGCGCCAGGAACGGAGCCTTGTCCGGCGCCTGCGCCATCGCCGCGCGGAAGCCTGCCAGCAGGCCGCGGGTCATTTCTTCCCAGTTGAGGATCAGCGTGCGGTACGGCGGGTACAGGAACATCAGCCGCAGCGTATTGCGCTCGTGCGGCGCCAGCTGGCTGTAGTCCACGAACAGCTCGGCGATGGCCGGATTCCAGGCCAGGATGTCGAAGCGGGTGTTGCGCACGTACGCCGGGATCGGCTGCATCGCCTCCACCAGCTGGCGCAGGCCGTCGGTCACACTCTCGTCCGGTGATTCCAGCGGCACGCCGTAGCCGGACAGTGCGAAGGCATAGGCGCGTTCGTCGTCGCTCATGCGCAGCACCTGTGCCAGGCGCTCGAGCACCTCGGGCGAGGCACGCACTTCGCGGCCCTGCTCGATCCAGGTGTACCAGCTCACGCTGACCCCGATCGCCAGCGCCACTTCCTCGCGCTTCAGGCCCGGGGTGCGCCGCCGCCCGGCCGGCAGGCCGAGCGTGGCGGGGTCGACACGGGCGCGGCAGGCCTTGAGGAAGCCGCCGAGTTCCTTGCGTTCACTTTCGCTGCGCATCATCGCTACCGCCGTACCCGTTGTAGCGTCGAGCCATGCTCGACGCATCTGCTACTGCGCCAACAGCAGCCGAGCATGGGCTCGGCTCTACCGGAAGCGTGATCAGCCACCCTCGGCGTTGCGCACGAGGGTGACGACATCCGCGCAGGCGCGCCGATCAGGCATCGACGCGCTTGGAGCCCACGGCCAGGCCGGCCTTCAGGCTGGCCTCGACGAACTCGTCCAGGTCGCCGTCCAGCACCTTCTGCGTATCCGAACGCTCGATGCCGGTGCGCAGGTCCTTGATGCGGCTCTGGTCGAGCACGTAATTGCGGATCTGGCTGCCCCAGCCGATGTCGGACTTGGTCGCTTCCACGGCGTCCTTTTCGGCGTTGCGCTTCTGGATCTCCAGCTCGTACAGCTTGGCGGCCAGCATCTTCATCGCGTTGTCGCGGTTCTGGTGCTGGCTGCGGCCGGTCTGGCAGGCCACCACGATGTTGGTCGGGATGTGGGTGATGCGCACCGCCGACTCGGTCTTGTTGACGTGCTGGCCACCGGCACCCGACGAACGGTACACGTCGGTACGCAGGTCGGCCGGATTGATGGTGATGTCGATGTTGTCATCGATTTCCGGCGACACGAACACCGAGGTGAAGCTGGTGTGGCGGCGATTGTCCGAGTCGAACGGCGACTTGCGCACCAGGCGGTGCACGCCGGTCTCGGTCTTCAGCCAGCCATAGGCATAGTCGCCTTCCACGCGCAGCGTGGCCGACTTGATGCCGGCGACGTCGCCGCCGGAGACTTCCATCAGCTCGGTCTTCCAGCCGCGCGATTCACACCAGCGCAGGTACATGCGCAGCAGGATCTCGGCCCAGTCCTGGGCTTCGGTGCCACCGGCACCGGCCTGGATGTCGACGAACGCAGCGGCATTGTCCATCTCGCCGGAGAACATGCGCTGGAACTCCAGCTTTTCCACGTGCGCCTGGTGCTTGTCCAGGTCGGCGACCACCGCCAGTGCGGTGTCCTCGTCCTGCTCGGACTCGGCCAGCTCGAGCAGTTCGGTGGCGTCGTTCAGGCCATCCAGCACCGAGGCGATGCCGCCCACGGTCTTTTCCAGGCTGGAACGTTCGCGGCCCAGGTTCTGGGCGTACTCGGCGTTGTTCCAGACGTCGGGGCTTTCCAGCTCCCGCGTTACTTCTTCAAGACGCTCTTTCTTGGCGTCGTAGTCAAAGATACCCCCGAAGCGACAGCACGCGATCGGTCAGATCGGTGATGCGCTGGCGGACAGGATTCAGTTCGATCATGTCGGCGGTTATGCATTCAAAAGATGACTGCCAATGATACCGCAGGCCGGGGGCGCCCGGAATGAGGGACCAGGCCTGCCGCTGGGAGCCAACCACTGGTAGACCCGCCTCTGTAGAGTCGACTGTCAGTCGACTGCTTTTCATTCAGGTTGCGGTGGAGCCCGCGCTGCGCGCGATAGTCGACCAACAGTCGACTCTACCCGCGCCCGCGCCGCCCAGCGCCTGCCGCAGGACCGGCAGCTGGCGCCGGCTGCAGGGCACTTTGGCTCCATCGGCCATGTGCAGCAGGGCCTCGCCTCCGTCTAGCGGCTCGATCGAGCGCAACTGGCCGCGATTGATCAGCCAGCTGCGATGCGGGCGCAGGAACTCGCCCGGGTCCAGCCGCTGCTCCAGCACCGCCATGGTGATGCGCAGCGGGTAGTCGTGGCCGCGTACCCGCAGGTTCACGTAGTTCCCCGCGGCCTGCGCGTACTCCACATCTGCGGTGGCAACCAGGAATTCCTTGCCCAGCTTGCGCACCAGGAAGTGCTGGGGGCGCTCGACCGGCTCAACCGGCGGGCCGACGTCGGGCTCGGCCAGCAGGCTCGCTTCGCCCTGCCTGCGCCTGCCGAACCAGCTGGCAAAGTGCTCGAGGGCCACGAACATCGCGAACGTGCGCACATCCTTCAGGTACTCGTAGGCAAAACGCTCCAACAAACCGGCATCGTCCTGGTAGCGGTAGCCCAGCGACGCGTAGGCCAGATGCCGCAGCAGCATCATCCCCACCACGTGCAGCAGCGACCAGCCGACGCTGGCCAGCAGATACAGCGGCAACCGCCGCCTCCAGGTATCGGCATGCAGCGGCCAGCGCTCGCAGCCCCACCACAGCAACGGCAGGGTCAACAGGATCAGGGCGAGGCTGCTGAACTCCCAGATCATCGGCTCCCACAGCCCGAGATCGGCGCCGCGGCGACTGGCGTCCATCACTTCCACCAGCGCATTGGTCACTGCCGAGGCCGACAGGATCGCCGCCCACACCAGCAGGCGGGTTGAAGTACGCCAGCGCGATGGTCGGCCCTGGGTCATTGCTGCATCCATGTCGTTGCGGTGCTCCAGCCTGCCTCAAGGGACCAAGGTTAGCGGCTCCATTGGTCCCACCACCCCCGCCATTGGTCACTGCGCGGGTTCCGGTGGCCCCTAGGCAGTGGCTGCACGCGCCGGGCGGCGTCACGTTGGCTCGACCTTCCGGCACAACACCACCATGACCCGACGCCACGACATCGACGCCCTGCGCGTGTTCGCCTTCGCTCTGCTGATCCTCTACCACACCGCCATGGCCTACGTGGACGACTGGGGCTTTCACCTCAAGAGCGTGCATACCGCCGAATGGCTGCAGTGGCCGATGCTGTTCGTCAACCGCTGGCGGATGTCGCTGCTGTTCCTGATCTCGGGTATCGCCATCGCGCTGATGCGGCCGGAAGGCAGGTTGCTGCGCTTCGCCGGCCTGCGCACCTGGCGGCTGCTGCTGCCGCTGCTGTTCGGCATGTTCGTGATCGTGCCGATCCAGCCCTACTGCGAAGGCGTAGCCAACGGCCACGTGGCACCCGGCTTCGGCCACTTCCTGCTGCGCTATTGGCAGGTGCGGCCATGGCCGGAAGGGAGTTTCGCCGGTTGGCAGTACGGCATCACCTGGAACCATCTGTGGTACCTGGCGTATCTCTGGAACTACACGCTGGCCCTGGCCCTGTTGATGCCGTTGCTGGGAACGGCGGTGGTGCGCCGCGCGGTGGCGTTCTGCGCAGCATCGCCGATGCTGCTGATCGGCCTTCCGTCCGCCCTGCTGCTGGCCTGGGTGATCTGGCTGGAGCCGATCTACCCGTCCACCAATGCCCTGCTCAGCGACTGGTACCAGCACGCGAAGTACGCAACGGTATTCCTGGCCGGCTACCTGCTGGGCCGTGAGCCGGTGTTCTGGCAGCGCGTGGTCGCCCTGCGCCGCACCACGCTGTGGCTGGCGCTTGCTGCCGTTGGCTGGTATCTGGGGTTGCGCATCCTCGGCCAGGTGCTGCCCGCCGACTCCCCGCTGCGGCAATGGCCCGAACCGTTCTGGGACCTGCAGGGCCGGGCCAGCCAGTCGCTTTACGTCTGGACCGCGCTGCTGAGCATCCTCGGCTGGGGAAAGGTCTTCCTCGACCGCCCGTTCCGCTGGCTGCCGTACTGCACCGAGGCGATCTATCCCTGGTACATGCTGCACCAGAGCCTGATCATCGTGCTGTTGTTCTGGTTCAGACCGCTGCAGCTGGGCCCATGGCTGGAACCGGCACTGCTGCTGGGCGGCACCGTCGGCGGCTGCCTGCTGATCCACGAGCTGCTGATCCGTCGCTGCCGCTGGCTGCGGCCCCTGTTCGGCCTGCGTGCCGATCCGCCAGCGGCGTCAAAGGCGCGCACCGTGGCGTTGTAGAGCCGCGCCGAGGCTCGGCTGCCTGTGCCGTGAGCCGGGCATGGCCCCGGCTCTACATCAAAGCAGTCAAGCAAGCTCGACGCTACGCGGACGTCCGAGCGGTCAACGCACCTCAAACTCGCCCACCAGCACGGTTTCGGCGCGATCCTTCAGGCGCATCGTCACCATCTGGTCCTTCTGCCTGGCCGTGCCCCAATGGGTGGTCAAGCGCAGCATCAGGGTCGTCGCGCCGGTCACCAGCTGCTGGCGGCTCCCGAAGTAGTTCGCTTCCACCTTGTACTTGCCTGGCTTGGCGTTGCGCAGAGAGAACTGCTCGGGGCCATAGCCACCGGTGAAGTCCTCCGACATCTGCCCACCCTGGTAGGTCAGGCGGTTGCCGTAGTAGGCGCGCTCGCCGTTCGGGTCGGTCACCCACAGATCCATGTCGCTGTTGTCGGCATCCCACGACAGCACCACGCGCAGGTCCAGCGGCATTGCCTGCAGCAGGCGCGGGTCGATGCTGGTGGTATCCAGCCGGGGCGTGCTGCGGGCCACCAGGTTGGTCAGTTCATCCAATGCGATCAGGGCGATGCCATCGAAACGCCTGTCCCATGGCCGCACAACCACCTGGTACAGCGGCGCCAGCGCCTGCTGCGGCTTGCCGGCCGCTGCCAGTGCCAGGCCCAGGTCGCGGAAGCTCTGCGGCTCTTCCTGGCCCATCGCCAGCACCTGCTCGAACACCGGCACCGCCAGTGCGGGGGCATCAGCCTGCATCAGCCGGTAACCGAGCACGCGCAGCAGGTGGCGGTCGTCCAGGTCCATCTCGGCCAGGTTCGACAGCACACGCAGTGCCAGGTCGCGCTGACCCTGCTCCAGCAACAGGTCAGCCACGTCGAGGAAGAACGCGCTGCTGTCGGCATGCGCATCGCGCTCGGCCAGGTAGCGGTCATACAGTTGCGACGCCGGGCCCTGGCGCAGGCGCCGGGCGATGGCCGAGTCCGGCTGCCAGGCCGCCAGCTGGATACCGAGCTCGCCCTCGTTGGCGGCAGCGGGCGCAGCGACACGGCCACCAGTGACCGTAATTGAATCCAGGGCCTTGTTCGATGCAGACGCAGAGCGACGTGCACGCGCGCTGCTGGCTTCCATGCGCTGCTCGGCGGCGGCGGCCATCGGTGCCGGGGCGGGCGGTGCCGCAGGGGCCGGCGCGGCGAGCATTGCCACCGGCGCCGATTCCATCGCATGGTCCGCCGAGGCCACTTCCAGTGCCCCGCCCTTCGCCTGCGGTGGCACACCCTTCGGCCAGCTGCGGCTCCACCACTGCTGGCGCTCCTTCCAGCGTGCCGCCACCTCATCCAGGCGCTGGCGATCAGCAGCGGCGCGATCTCTTACCTGCACTGCAAACCTGGCGTCGTACCCGGCGCGCAGCGTGCCCGAAGGGCGGATCGCATAGCGCAGGTAGTCCTCCAACGTCTCCAGCACGATCAGCGAGGTGTCCGGGCCGACCAGGCCAAACTGCTGCGACAGCCGCTGCATCGCCTCGCGGTTGCCACGGCGGTCGGCGGCCAGCTGCTGCAGGCGCGCCTGCGCCCACAAGCCCGCCAGCAGTTCTCCGTCGTTGCTCTTCTGCGTGGCGGGCAGCGCCTGCCATTCGCCGCCACCCACGCGCACCCGCATCGGCACACTGTCGGCCGCCAGTCGTGCATGCAGCCACAACCAGCCCTGGGCTTCACTGCGACGATCGATCACCACGTCCTGCACGCCGCGCCCTGCATCGACCTGCACATCCAGCGGCGACGACAGCAGCTCGCGCGCCGCCGCATCAACATCCTCGCCCAGCGCAACGAAGCGGCCGCCACGCGCTTCGGTCCAACCACGCAGTCGCACGGCATCGGTGCGCGCACCGGCGCTGCTGACCGCAAACAGGCGTTGATCCGGCGCCATCGCCGGCAGCTGTTCCGGCCCGTAGGTCAACAGCCCATCGCTGACCAGCAGGTACTCCTTCACGCCCGGCTGCGACTGCCACTGCGCCAGCGCGCTGGCACCGTCCGGGCGCACCGCCTGCAGTGCTGCGCGCAGCTCGTTCCAGTTACCGGCGCGGATGCGGAAGCGACGCACCGGTTCAGCGCGATCACGCAGCACGGTCAAGGCCACGGTGCCGTCACCCAGCGCTGCGAAATAGCGATCCAGCAGGGCGAACTCACGCGTGCGATCGCGCTGCCCCGCCGAACCGGAGCCGTCCCAAAGCAGGCCGATCTCGCTGGGCAACGTGCGGGGTGTACTGCTGGCCGCCACCGGCAGCTGTGCCAACAGGTAGTGCCCATCCTGCCAGGGCGCCACCTGCACCTGTGCGTGGCGGGCTGCCGGCAGGTTCCACTGGAGTTGCTTCGGCAGCTGCGCACCCTTGCCCTGCCACTGCAGCTGGCCCGCGCTGATGCGGAATGGCGCAGTACCTGCGGTGGCCGCGTCGGGAGCATGCACCTTCAGTTCAACCGAGGCTGCACCGGCGGCGAACTGCAGCGGCAGCGTCCACTGCCAGCTTTGGCCGGCGAAGGCCAGCGGTTCGCGGATCACCAGCTGCACACGCCGACTGCCACCGGGCGGCAGCGGGTAGACGCGCAGGCGGAACTGGTTGCCGGCGGTCTGTTCCAGCAGGCCCGGATCGACACCACGGCGGGCGATTTCCTCGAACACCTGGCGGCCGCGGTCCTTGGCCACCGGCACCGCGTCACGCATCTCGCCGTTGATATCCAGCGCGAAGCCGGTGATCTGCTGGCCATCAGCCAGCGGGAACTGCAGCTCACCCTCCAGCACACGACGGTTCGGGTTGTGGAATTCCAAGGTGATCCGGGTCTGGGCAACGCCGGCCTGGACCTCGCCTTCGATGCGGGCGTGTCGTAATTGAACCGGCTGCTCAGCCGCCGGCGCGATCAGCAGCGGCGTGGCAGCCTGCGGCCGGGAGATCGGCGGCGACTGCGCGCCAGCGGGCCAGGCCGCAAGGGCCAGCAACAACACGGTGCAGCAACGGGCGAAGACCATGACCGGACTCCAGTGGGATCGTGGATCGTTGAACGCACCAGCAACCGTAACGGGGTTGGCGGGACCCCAAAAAGGGGACGGAGGGGATTAAGTCGCAGTTGGCAAACAAGGCAAAAGCGGCTTAATCCCCTCCGTCCCCTTTTTCTAGGCGGGCAGGCAGTGTTCGATGATCAGCTGGATGGCGCTGCCGCCACGGTAGTCGTCGCAGGCCAGTCGGTAGGCCAGGTGGACGTGACGTGATGGCGCGTTGCCGTGCCAGCCGCCGAAATGAATGGCGTTGATCGTGCCGGGTACGCCCGGCAGGCGCAGTTCCAGCTTGAGGTGGCGTTCCTTCAGTACTCGCCAGTTGGCCACTTCGAAGTGGCCGTCGAACAGTGGCTCGGGGAAACCCTGCCCCCACGGCCCGGCCAGGCGCAGCGCATCGGCGTGGCGATGGTCCAGCTCATCCGCCGCCAGTTCGCCGTCACTGAGCACCTGCTGCTGCAATGCGGCCGGATCGAGCATCTCCAGCACCACGGCGACGAAGGCGGCCTTGAAGTCATCGACGTGATCCAGCCGCATGCTCAGCCCGGCCGCCATGGCATGCCCACCGAAGCGCTCGATCAGGCCCGGATGGCGCGCATCGACCAACGCCAGCGCGTCACGGATGTGCAGGCCGGGAATGGAGCGCGCCGAGCCGCGCAGGGTGTCGGCGCCGGGTTCGGCCGGGGCGAAGGCGATCACCGGACGGTGCAGGCGATCCTTCATTTTCGATGCGACCAGGCCGACCACGCCTGGATGCCAGTCGGCATCGAACAGGCAGGCCGCCACCGGTCGCTGCCCGGCCATGTCCAGCACCACGCGGGTCAACGCTTGCTCGGCGTCATCGGTCATCGCCTGCTGCACCGCGCGGCGTTCCGAGTTGATCTGCTCCAGCGTCTGCGCGATCTCCCGCGCCTGGCGCGGGTCTTCGGTCAGCAACAGCGCGATACCCAGCGCCATGTCTTCCAGCCGGCCCGCGGCATTCAGGCGCGGGCCGAGCGCGAAGCCGATGTCGGTGGCGGTCAGCCGCGCCGCATCACGGCCGCTGGCTTCGATCAGCGCTCGCAGACCGACGCAGCCCTGCCCCGCGCGCAGACGGCGCAGGCCCGCGCTGACCAGTGCCCGGTTGTTCGGATCCAGCGCCACCAGGTCGGCGACGGTGCCGACCGCCACCAGGTCCAGCAGCGTGGTCAGGTCCGGCCCCTTGCGATCGGCAAAGACACCGGCCTCGCGCATGTGCCGGCGCAGGGCCATCAGCACGTAGAAGATCACACCGACACCGGCCAGCGACTTGCTGGGGAACGCATCACCGTCGAGATTGGGATCGACGATGACATCGGCCGGCGGCAGCTGCGGCCCGGGAAGGTGATGGTCGGTGACCAGCACCTGCCAGCCCCGCGCTTTCGCCGCGATCACGCCCGCATGGCAGGCGATGCCGTGGTCGACCGTAACCAGCAGGTCCGGCTGCAGCGCGGCCAGCTCCTCCACCAGAGAAGGTGACAGGCCGTAGCCGTGCACCATGCGGTTCGGCACCGCGTGGAAGACGTGTTGCGCGCCGAGCATGCGCAGGCCCCGCACGCCGACCGCACAGGCGGTGGCGCCATCGCAATCGAAATCGCCGACCACCAGGATGCGCTTGTCGTTGGCGATGGCCTCGATCAGCAGACCCACCGCATCATCGATACCGGTCAACAGCTCCGGCGCGTGGAGGCTGCCCAGCTTCGGCAGTGCCAGCTCTGGCGTACCGGCGCCGCGGCTGGCATAGAGTCGCGCCAGCAGTGGCAGCGTGCCGTCTGGCCAGCTGCCCGGTACGACCGCATCGCGGCGGCGGATCATCGGCGTATCAGAGGACGGCTGCGCAGCATCGGCGGCAAGGGACATCGGCATCGCCGGGTTGCGGAAGACATCCCCATGATAGCGCGGGGTCGGATCTCTCTGCCCGCAGGAGGCCCCCCCCGATCGATAGCATTTGGAATCTGCCAGCCTATCTTCCATGCTTGTCGGCCCGGAAATGGACTTCAACGCATGCATCGCACGCTCCTTCCCGCGCTGCTGGGCCTCGCCATGGCCCCGGCCACCCACGCCGCCACGCCCGAACCGAAGGCCGGCGTGCAGTTCCAACACAACGACTGGTCGCTGGCCTGTGACAACACCGGCACCTGCCGCGCCGCCGGCTACAGTCCGGAACAACCCGGCAATCTGCTCAGCCTGATGCTGGAACGCGCGGGCGGCCCGGGTACGAAGGTGCTCGCGCGGCTGCGCAATGGCGAGGATGGCGAAAGCGCGACGCCGACCGGGGCACTGCGCCTGCGCCTGAACGGCAAGGACCTGGGCCCGGTGCGCGACACCGGCGACGGAGATCAAGTACTGCTGCAGCAGGGACAGACCGATGCGCTGGTCGCCGCGCTGCCGCGCCACGCACGCATCGACATCATCGACGGCAAGGGCAAGGCGTGGCCGATCTCCGACAGCGGTGCAGCGGCCGTACTGCTGAAGATGGACGAGGCCCAGGGCCGGCTGGGCACGCCCGGTGCGCTGGTGCGGCGTGGCGACAAGGCTGAAGCGAGCGTGCCTGCGGCGTTGCCGGTGCCAGTGATCATGCGCGGCACGCTGGTGGCACCGCGCGCCTCGGACGCGGCACTGGCGAACGCACCGGGCCTGCGCAAGGCACTGATCGCCAGCCTGCCGAAACCGGATGAGTGCGGCCGCCTGAGCGAGGGTGGGACAGACGAGATCGAGATCCAGCGACTGGACGCCCAGCATGTACTGGCAAGCACCAGCTGCTTCATGGGTGCCTACAACTTCAGCAGCGGCTACTGGGTAGTGCAGGACAAGGCGCCGTACCAGGCGAAGTTCGTGACCTCCAACGCGGAGGACTTTGATCGCGATGACGCGACGCTGCGCGGGCGCTTCCGTGGACGCGGCATCGGTGACTGCTTCTCCGGCCACGACTGGGCCTGGGATGGCGCGCGATTCGTGAAGAGCGGCGAGTTCACCACCGGGCAGTGCCGCGGCGTGGCGGGTGGGCATTGGCAGCTGCCGACCGTGGTCAGCACGGTGAGGTGATTGTTTGCAGGGCTGCGCCCTGCACCTGCCGAAGCAACATCCGAAGCAACAGCAACAGCGGGGAGTCCGTGGGTTGGCGGGGCGGTGTCGGATTGCGGGGACGCCGCAAGTACGTCCCTGTAGGCTTGGCAGCCGCATCCATGCGGCTGACACCCCGCAATCTGACACCGCCCCACCTTCGACAGGTTCACGCCGCTGCTGGTAGGTGTCGACCTTGGTCGACACATCTTTCAGATATCGATAGACAAAATGGGGTCAGAGCCGTTTTCCCTAGGAAAACGGATCCGACCCCGCTCGGCCGAGCCCCGATCAGTCGTGAAGCTGGCGCGGCTTCTTCCAGAACTGCCAGCGCTGTCCGCGATCCAGCTGGAACTGCAGGCCGTCCTCGAAATCCAGCACCAGCCGCTGCAGCTCGCCGCGCTTCAGCGCGGCCAGCAGCGGACGGATCGCATCGTTGCCGAGCTGCTGCAGCGAGCGCAGCTGGCGCAGATCAACCAGTGCATCGACCGCCTGCTCGCCATCCACGGCTACGCCAGCCGCAAGAGCCAGGCCTTGCAGCAGCGCATCGCGGCTGCGCACCTGCGCATGCGGCGTGCTGACCGATACCGGCATCACGCCACCACCCCAGAACCACAGCGAATTGATCGGCTGTTGTCCCTGTGCGGCGCGCTGCTGGTTCCAGGAATGGTTGTGCAGCAGTACCTGCGCTTCGGTCATCAGCGCCCGCCAACGGCGGCCGCCCTCGCCTTCCGGCAGGTGCGAGAACAGGTCATCGCCCAGCACCTCGTCCGGACTGTCGAAGTCCGGCAGGGCCAGGTCGATCGGCAGGCGCAGGTACCAGCGCGAAGGGTCCGGTGCGTCGAGCACGAATCCGGCATCGGCGAACAACGGCTGCAGCACCGGCAGCAGGGCCAGGCAGTCGGCCAAGGTCGGTCGCAGCGTTTCGCCGTAGGCCATCATCCGCGCGCCGTGCATGTCCGGCACCATGCAGGCCGGATCGGCACGCAGCCAGCTGGCGCCAGCGGCATCGCCGACGTCGCGCTGGCGGGTCAACGCGGCCACCGGCCACTCCGGCGCGGCGACCGTGAAATGGCGCGTCAGCTGCGCGCGTTCACCCGGTGCGACCTGCACCGTCGTGGCGCGGCCAAGCGCGCGCGCCACATCGTCCGGCAACGCAGCCGCGGCAAAGCGGCTGCGTGCCGGCAACAGCAGGGTCGCCGTTGCCACCGGGTCAGTCCACGTAGCTGACGCTGACGATCTCGTACTCGCGCTGGCCGGCCGGGGCGTCGATCACGATCGAATCACCTTCCAGCTTGCCGATCATCGCGCGCGCCACCGGCGAGGAAATCGCGATCAGGCCCTGCTTGATGTCCGCCTCCAGGTCACCGACGATCTGGTACTTCTTCTCTTCGTCGGTTTCCACGTCGGCCAGCGTCACGCTGGCGCCGAACACCACCTTGGAGCCGGCATTGAGCTTGCTCACGTCGATGATCTCGGCGTGCGACAGCTCGCCTTCCAGCTGCTTGATGCGGCCTTCGATGAAGCCCTGTTCCTCGCGCGCGGCGTGGTACTCGGCATTCTCCTTCAGGTCGCCATGCTCACGCGCTTCGGCGATGGCCGCGATCACCTTCGGGCGCTTGACCGACTTCAGGTGATCCAGTTCGTCGCGCAGCTTCTGCGCGCCCTTCATCGTGATGGGGGCTCTCATGCATTCAACTCCTTGTGCAGCTCCTGCAGCGACCAGACGGGGCCGGTGCCGCGGAATTCCAGTGAATCCACCAGCGCCTTGGCGCCGGCAATGGTGGTCGAGTAGGTGACGCGATGCTGCAGCGCCTCGCGACGAATCGAGAACGAGTCGTTGATCGCCGAACGACCTTCGGTCGTGTTGACGATGTAGACGATCTCGCCGTTCTTGATCGAGTCGACGATGTGCGGACGGCCTTCGACCACCTTGTTGATGATCTCGCAGTCCATGCCGTGCTGCTGCAGCCACGCGGCGGTGCCACGGGTCGCGACCAGGCTGTAGCCACGCGCCAGCAGCGCCTTGGCCACCGGCAGCACGCGCTTCTTGTCCGGATCGCGGACCGAAACGAAGGCCTTGCCGACCGGCGGTGCCTTGATGCCACCGGCTTCCTGCGCACGCGCGAAGGCGGCGTTGAAGCTGCGGCCCACGCCCATCACCTCACCGGTGGAGCGCATCTCCGGCCCGAGGATCGGGTCGACGCCCTGGAACTTGGCGAACGGGAAGATCGCTTCCTTCACCGAGTAGTAGTCCGGCACGATTTCCTTGGTCGCGCCCTGCTCGGCCAGGCTCTTGCCGGCCATGCAGCGCGCGGCGATCTTGGCCAGCGGCATGCCGGTGGCCTTGGACACGAACGGCACGGTGCGCGAGGCACGCGGGTTCACTTCCAGCAGGTAGATGGTGTCGGCACCTTCGTCGCTGGTCTGGATTGCGAACTGGGTGTTCATCAGGCCGACCACGTTCAGGGCCTTGGCCAGCTCCACCACCTGGCGGCGCAGCTCGGCCTGGGTTTCAGCCGACAGCGAGTACGGCGGCAGCGAGCACGAGGAATCGCCCGAGTGCACGCCGGCTTCTTCGATGTGCTCCATCACGCCACCGATCAGGACGTTGCCCTCCTTGTCGGCGATGATGTCGACGTCGCACTCGACGGCGTTGTCGAGGAAGCGGTCCAGCAGCACCGGCGAATCGTTGGACACCTTCACCGCGTCGCGCACGTAGCGGGCCAGGTCGGCTTCGCCGTAGACGATTTCCATCGCACGGCCGCCCAGCACGTAGCTCGGGCGCACCACCAGCGGGTAGCCGATCTCGCGGGCCAGCAGCAGCGCTTCCTGGTCGTTGCGGGCGATGCGGTTCGGCGGCTGCTTCAGGCCCAGCTTGTCGACCAGCTGCTGGAAGCGCTCGCGGTCCTCGGCCAGGTCGATCGAATCCGGGCTGGTACCGATCACCGGCACGCCGTTGGCTTCCAGCGCGCGCGCCAGCTTCAGCGGGGTCTGGCCGCCGTACTGCACGATCACGCCCTTCGGCTGTTCCAGTTCGACGATTTCCAGCACGTCTTCCAGGGTCAGCGGTTCGAAGTACAGGCGGTCGGAGGTGTCGTAGTCGGTCGACACGGTTTCCGGGTTGCAGTTGACCATGATGGTTTCATAGCCATCCTCGCGCAGCGCCAGTGCCGCATGCACGCAGCAGTAGTCGAACTCGATGCCCTGACCGATGCGGTTCGGGCCACCGCCCAGGATCATGATCTTGTCGCGGTTGCTCGGCGCGGCCTCGCACTCGTCCTCGTAGGTCGAGTAGAGGTAGGCGGTACCGGTGGAGAACTCGCCGGCACAGGAGTCCACGCGCTTGTAGACCGGGCGCACCTTGTGCGCACGACGCAGCGCGCGGATGGCGGCTTCGTTGGTGCCGGTCAGCTGCGCCAGGCGTGCGTCGGAGAAGCCAGCGCGCTTCAGCTTGCGCAGGCGTGCAGCGTCCAGTGCGTCGATGCCACCGGCGGCGACGTCAGCTTCGGCAGCAATGATTTCCTCGATCTGGTCCAGGAACCAGTGGTCGATGAACGACAGCGCGTAGATCTCGTCCACGCTCATGCCGGCGCGGAACGCATCGGCGACGAAGAACAGGCGCTCCGGGCCCGGCGCCTTCAGTTCGCGGCGCAGGGTCTGCAGGTCGTCTTCGTTGCCCAGGTCCAGGCCGGTCGGGTCGAAGCCGACCTTGCCGGTTTCCAGGCCACGCAGGGCCTTCTGCACCGACTCCTGGAAGGTGCGGCCCATCGCCATCACCTCGCCCACCGACTTCATCTGGGTGGTCAGGCGGGCGTCGGCAGCCGGGAACTTCTCGAAGGCGAAGCGCGGGATCTTGGTGACGACGTAGTCGATGGACGGCTCGAACGAGGCCGGGGTCAGGCCGCCGGTGATCTCGTTCTTCAGTTCGTCCAGGGTGTAGCCCACGGCCAGCTTGGCGGCGACCTTGGCGATCGGGAAGCCGGTGGCCTTGGACGCCAGCGCCGAGGAACGCGACACGCGCGGGTTCATCTCGATGACGACCACGCGGCCGGTCTTCGGGTTGATGCCGAACTGCACGTTCGAGCCACCGGTATCGACGCCGATCTTGCGCAGCACGGCGATGGAGGCATCGCGCAGGCGCTGGTATTCCTTGTCGGTCAGGGTCTGCGCCGGGGCCACGGTGATCGAGTCACCGGTGTGCACGCCCATCGGGTCGAGGTTTTCGATCGAGCAGACGATGATGCAGTTGTCCGCGGTATCGCGGACCACTTCCATCTCGAACTCCTTCCAGCCCAGCACCGACTCTTCCACCAGCACTTCGGTGGTCGGCGACAGTTCCAGGCCACGGCTGACGATCTCGACCAGCTCTTCGCGGTTGTAGGCGATGCCGCCACCGCTACCGCCCAGGGTGAAGCTGGGGCGGATGATGGTCGGGTAGCCAACGCGGGTCTGGATCTCCAGCGCTTCGTCCAGGGTGTGGGCGACGGCGGCGGTCGGGCATTCCAGGCCGATCTCACCCATGGCCACGCGGAACAGCTCGCGGTCTTCGGCCATGCGGATCGCTTCGCGCTTGGCGCCGATCAGTTCGACGTTGTACTTCTCCAGCACGCCATTGTCGGCCAGGTCCAGCGCGCAGTTCAGCGCGGTCTGGCCACCCATGGTCGGCAGCAGCGCATCGGGCTTTTCCTTGGCGATGATCTTCTCGACCGTCTGCCAGTTGATCGGCTCGATGTAGACGGCATCGGCCATCTCCGGGTCGGTCATGATCGTGGCCGGGTTGCTGTTGACCAACACCACGCGGTAACCCTCGTCACGCAGGGCCTTGCAGGCCTGGGCGCCGGAGTAGTCGAACTCGCAGGCCTGGCCGATGACGATCGGGCCAGCACCGATGATGAGGATGGTCTTGAGGTCAGTGCGCTTGGGCATTTTCTTCTCTAAGTCAGTACAGCGTGACAAGGGGGAGTGATCGCACGCTGTCGATCAGGAATCTTGAACCGCAGCGCCGCGCCAGGGGCAGCAGCGATGCGGGGTTTACGGTCCATCGCGACGCCACCGGGGGGGCGGCGGCGTACTGATCACGCCTTGGCCTGCTCCATCAGCACCACGAAGCGGTCGAACAGCGGGCCGACATCGGTCGGGCCCGGCGACGCTTCCGGATGGCCCTGGAACGAGAACGCCGGCACGTCGGTGCGGGCCACGCCCTGGTTGGTGCCATCGAACAGCGAGCGGTGGGTCACGCGCAGGGTCGGCGGCAGGGTCGCTTCATCGATCGCGAAGCCGTGGTTCTGCGAGGTGATCATCACCCGGCCGCTGTCCAGGTCCTGCACCGGGTGGTTGGCACCGTGGTGGCCATGGCCCATCTTCATGGTCTGCGCGCCCGAGGCCAGGCCCAGCAGCTGGTGGCCCAGGCAGATGCCTAAGGTCGGGATCTTCACGTCGATGAAGGTCTTGATCGCTTCGATGGCGTAGTCGCACGGTTCCGGGTCGCCCGGGCCGTTGGACAGGAACACGCCATCCGGCTTCAGCGCCAGCACTTCGGCGGCCGGGGTCTGCGCCGGCACCACGGTCACTTCGCAGCCGCGCTCGGCCAGCATGCGCAGGATGTTGGTCTTCACGCCGAAATCGTAGGCCACGACCTTGTACTTGGCCGGCACGCTGACGAAGGCATTGGCATCCAGGTCCAGCTGGCCCTCGGTCCAGGTGTAGGTCTTCTCGGTAGTGACGACCTTGGCCAGATCCATGCCCTTCAGCCCCGGGAACTTGCGGGCGGCTTCCAGTGCCTTTTCCACGTCGATGTCGCCGGCCATCAGGGCACCGTTCTGCGCGCCCTTCTCGCGCAGGATGCGGGTCAGCTTGCGGGTGTCGATGCCGGCGATGGCAACCACGCCACGCTGGATCAGCCAGTCCTGCAGCGACACCTGGCTGCGCCAGTTGCTGGGGCGACGCGGAACGTCGCGCACGATCAGGCCGGCCGACCACACCTTGGACGCTTCATTGTCCTGGTCGGTCATGCCGGTGTTGCCGATATGCGGATAGGTCAGCGTGACCATCTGCCGGGCGTAGGACGGGTCGGTCAGTACTTCCTGGTAGCCGGTCATGGCGGTGTTGAACACCACCTCACCGACGGACAGGCCGGGCGCGCCTACGGATTCGCCCTCGAATACGGTGCCGTCTTCGAGGACGAGGATTGCGGCTTGGGTCACGGGAATCTCACTTTGGCTACCGAGGGGGCTGCCGAAGTCACGCCTGCGCTTCACGGAAATCCGGTTGCAAAAAAGCGCGGACGTGCGGTCTGGGACCGGTCCGGCTTTCGTGATTCGGCGAGTGCGAATTGTAGCGCTGCCGGGGCGCTCGCGCCAGCGGTTATCGCGCTTCATGAACGGGCGATTGCGCATTCATCTCAATCCGGCGGCGTATGCGGCACCCGCTACCGGGTAGTGCCGGCCGCTGGCCGGCAATCCCATTGGCGCCCCGTAACCCAAGGTTGCCGGCCAGCGACCGGCACTACCGCCCTACTGCAGCAGGTCCCGTACCCGGTAGCAGCCCGGGGCGCGGCCCTGCAGCTGGCGGGCGGCGAACAGGGCGCCGCGGGCGAAGATGTCGCGGTTGGTGGCCCGATGCACCAGCTCGATGCGCTCGCCCAGCGCGGTGAACTGGACCAGATGCTCGCCGACGATGTCACCAGCGCGCAGGCTGGCATAGTGCGGCTCCGCCCCGCCCCGCTGCGCGGCCGCACCCAGGGTCAGTGCAGTGCCCGACGGCGCGTCCTTCTTCTGGGTGTGGTGAGACTCGACGATGTCACAGTCCCAGCAGGCCAGCGCCTGCGCCGCGCGCTCGACCAGCTCGTCCAGCACCGCCACGCCCAGACTGAAGTTCGAGGCCCAGACCAGCGGGATCCTCGCCGCCGCCGCCTCCAGCGCCTGCCGCTGCGTGCTGGAGATGCCGGTAGTGCCCGAGACCAGCCCCGCACCACGTTCCACGCACAGTGCCAGCATCGGGTCGAAACCCTCCGGCAGGCTGAAGTCGATCGCCACGTCGAATGCCGGCGCACCGGGCAGCTCGCTGGCCGCGAAGAACGGTACGCCATCGACCACGCGCTGGGCCGGCGCACGACCCGTCACCGCAGCGGCGATCTGCAGGGTTTCGGGATGTTCGGCGGCCAGCCGCAGCAGGGCCTGGCCCATGCGCCCGGAGGCACCGTGGATGAGCAATCGCAGGGGAGTCTGGTTCATGCCTGCAGGCTAGCGGCAGCACGCCCGCTCCGGCAAGCGCCATCGCTGCTACGCTGCATGCCCTTTCATGCAATGGATGGCAGCTCCCTCATGCAGATCAGCGAACAGCTGGTGCTGGTCACCGGTGCCGGCCGCGGCCTTGGCCAGCACATCGCCCGCGCCTTCGCCGCCCAGGGCGCGCGCGTCATCATCAACTACCACCGCAGCGAAGGCGCCGCACGTGCTCTGGCTGCCGAGCTGGGCGGACAGGCGATCGCGCTGCCGGCCGATGTCACTGAGCGCGCCGAGGTCGATGCAATGCTGCAGCACGCCCTGGCCCACTTCGGCCAGGGCGTCACCACCGTAGTCAACAACGCACTGGCAGCGTTCTCGTTCAATGGTGATGCCCGCGACGGCGCCGCCGACATCGGCTGGCCGGCGTTCCAGGCGCAGTTCGAGGGCAGCGTGCGCGGCGCGCTGAACACCGTGCAGGCCGCCCTGCCCGGCATGCAGGCCCGTCGCTTCGGTCGGGTGATCAACATCGGCACCAACCTGTTCCAGAATCCGGTGGTGCCCTATCACGACTACACCGCCGCCAAGGCCGCACTGCTGTCGCTGACCCGCACCCTGGCCGGCGACCTCGGCCCGCATGGCATCACCGTGAACATGTTGTCGGGCGGCCTGCTGCGCACCACCGATGCCAGCGCCGCCACGCCGGAAGCAGTGTTCGACTACATCGCCGCCAACACTCGGTTGCGCAGCGTCACCACGCCGGCCGAGTTCGCCGATGCCGCGCTGTTCTTCGCCAGCCCCTGGTCGCGCGCGGTGACCGGTCAGAACCTGGTGGTCGATGGCGGCCTGGTGCGGGACTGAGTCGATGCGCATCTCCGAAGTCAGCCGCCTGACCGGCGCCAGTGCCAAGGCCATCCGCCTGTACGAGGCGCGCGGACTGCTGCCGCCGGTGCCACGCCTGAACCGCTATCGCGACTACAGCGAACAGGACGTGGCCTGGGTGCAGCTGATCCGCCAGGCGCTGGGGCTGGGCATCACCCTGGCCGCGATCTCACGCCTGCAGGGCCGCGATGGACGGCTCGACTGGCCAGCGGTACTGGCCTTGCTGGAGCAGCAGCGCGGCCGCATCGCCGACGAGCGGATGCGGCTGGCACAGGTCGAGCGCGACCTGCAGCTGGTCAGCGACGAACTGCAGCAGTGGCTGCACTCCGGCAGCGGCGACTGCATCCTGGAACCCAGCGGCTGCACCACCCCGGTTTGACTCTGCCCCTGGGGCAGACCCCAACCTCGCGCACTTTCCATTGCCCGAGGTTGCCGTGTCCCGTTCCATCCTGATCCTGCTCGGCCATCCCGACCGCGACAGCCTGTGCGGCGCCCTCGCCCAGCGCTACGCCACCGCCGCCGAGAACGCCGGTCACCAGGTACGCCTGATCGCACTGGGCGACCTTGAATTCGATCCGGTACTGCGCCACGGCTACCGTCAGATCCAGCCGCTGGAAGCCGACCTGCAGGACGCCGCGGAAGCGATCGAGGCCTGCGATCACCTGGTGCTGGTCTACCCCACCTGGTGGGGCGCGATGCCGGCACTGCTGAAGGGCTTCTTCGATCGCGTGCTGCTGCCGGGGTACGCCTTCCGCTACCGGCGCGATTCGGTGTGGTGGGACCGGCTGCTGGCCGGGCGCAGCGCGCGGGTGATCACCACGCTGGATACGCCGCCCTGGTACTACCGCTGGATCTACCGCGACCCGGGCGTCGCCCAGATCCGCGCCACCATCCTGCAGTTCTGCGGCATCCGCCCGGTGCGTGTCAGCCGCGTGGGCGCGGTGCGCAACAGCTCGCCGGAGCAACGCAACCGGTGGCTGGCGCTGGCAGCGGAGCTGGGCTCACGCGCCAACTAGCCAGAAGAGCGTGCGAACCAAGGTTCGCACCCACCCGGGGCGTTCGCACGCACCTGGGGCGCTCGTTGCGGGTGTCGCGTTTGCCAATTGACCGCCAGGCACCGCGCCTCAAGGCTGTGGCCCCCTGTTCCGGCCCGGGCAAAGCCCATGAAATCCTCGACTGTCTTCAGCAAGTGCGCCAGGAAGACCGGCTTTGCCGGGACCACGACCACTCGCTACCGCCTGCTGGATGACGCCCTGCTTGTCGTGAATCACCAGCGTGCCAGCGAAAGCCGGGGTTTCTATGTGAATGCTGGACTCTACTTTCCAGAGCTGCTCGAGCATCCCCTCGCACCTGACGATCTTGAAACGGCTTTCAGGTACCGCTCCAGCATTCCCACGCCCCACGTCGACTGGCGGATCGAAGAGACACCAGGCCTGCGCCGGGCCTTCATCCAGCAGGATCTTGAAGACCTGCTGCAGGCTGGTAACCGCGACGGACTGAAAGGCCTGCTGCTCGATGCCCTTGCCGACGTGGCCGGCTTCGCGGCAACCCATGGGAACCGGGAATCGGTGCGGCGATTGAATCGGGATGGACGCTTCCGGGCGATCATCCGCAGAGAGGTCTGAACCCCGGAAGCGTGCGAACCAAGGTTCGCACCCACCAGCGCAGGAGAAGCAGCGTCAGTGCCGCTTCGGCGGAGTCGGCCCGCAGCTGTCGCAACCGCCACAGGCGCCACCACTCCCGCTCGCCGGCGGCGCGACCTTCCGCCCCAGCGCCTGCAGCCAGGCAGCACGGCCCGGCTTCAGCAGGGCCAGCGCCAACGCACCGCGCAGCTTGCGCACGGTACCGGGGAACTGCTTCTTCAGCACCACCCAGGCACTGACCAGCACGGCCACCGCGATGATCAGGTACTGGATCAGCAGGCCGGCATCCATCAGCCGCCTCCCAGCGCCCTGGTCACCTGGTAGGTGATCAGCGCGGCCACGTAGGCCGCCGCGAACAGGTAGAACGCAGCGAAGCCCATCTGCTTCCACGAGTTGGTCTCGCGCTTGATGGTGGCCAGCGTCGAGATGCACATCGGGGCGTAGATGTACCAGACCAGCAGCGACAGTGCGGTGGCCAGCGACCAGCCATCGCTGATCAGCGGGGTCAGTGCCTGGCTGGCGGCATCGTCATCGGCTGCCGACAACGCATACACGGTGGCCAGCGAAGACACCGCCACCTCACGCGCGGCCAGGCCCGGGATCAGCGCGATGCAGATCTGCCAGTTGAAGCCCAGCGGCGCGAAGAACACAGCCATTGCATGGCCGATCTGGCCGGCGTAGCTGTAATCGATCGCGGGCATGGTGGCCCCCGCCGGCGCTGCCGGGAACGACAGCAGCACCCACAGCAGGATGGTCAGCGCCAGGATGATGCCGCCAACGCGCTTGAGGAAGATCATGCCGCGCTCGTACAGGCCGACCGCCAGGTCACGCACGTGCGGCAGGCGGTACGACGGCAGTTCCAGCATCAGCGGATGCTCGCTCTTGTCGCGGCGCCACTTCTTCATGATCCACGACATCGCCAGCGCGCTGAGGATGCCGGCCGCGTACAGGCCGAACAGCACCAGGCCCTGCTGGTTGAACACGCCCCATACCGTCTTCTGCGGAATGAACGCACCGATCAGCAGCGCGTACACCGGCAGGCGTGCGGAACAGGTCATCAGCGGCGCCACCAGGATCGTGGCCAGGCGGTCACGCGGGTCCTGGATGCTGCGCGTGGACATGATGCCCGGCACTGCGCAGGCGAAGCTGGACAGCAGCGGGATGAACGAGCGGCCGGACAGGCCGGCAGCGGCCATCATGCGGTCGAGCAGGAACGCCGCACGCGGCAGGTAGCCGGATTCCTCCAGCACCAGGATGAAGAAGAACAGGATCAGGATCTGCGGCAGGAACACCACCACGCCACCGACACCGGCGATGATGCCGTCGGTCAGCAGGCTGGCCAGCGGGCCTTCCGGCAGCACGCTGCCGACGAAGGCGCCGAGCCAGGCGAAACCGGCCTCGATGGCGTCCATCAGCGGCGTCGCCCAGGCGTACACGGCCTGGAAGATCAGGAACATCACCACCGCCAGGCTGATCAGGCCGAACACCGGGTGCAGCAGCCAGCGGTCCAGCGCGTCGTCGATCTTCGCGGTCCGCGCCGGCATGCGCACGGCCACCGACAGGATCTCGCGCACCTTGGCGTGGTAATCGATGCCACCTTCCGGGCCCGGCACCGGTGCATCCAGGTGCGGGACCATCGCATCCAGGCGTTCGACCAGGGCCTTGGCGCCCTGCTTGCGCACCGCCACGGTCTCCACTACCGGCACGCCCAGCTCGCGCTCCAGCGCGGCCACGTCCACCTGGATGCCACGGCGCTGGGCCGCATC
The DNA here is from genome assembly GCF_059369555.1 of Stenotrophomonas sp. YJH_SMC_21. Lineage (NCBI taxonomy): Bacteria > Pseudomonadati > Pseudomonadota > Gammaproteobacteria > Lysobacterales > Lysobacteraceae > Stenotrophomonas > Stenotrophomonas sp. YJH_SMC_21. The sequence continues at coordinate 94,438 of NZ_JCAFSU010000009.1, read as the reverse complement.
AACCATGTTCAGCGCCACCACCATCGGCTTGCCCAGCTCGCGCAGTTCCAGCGCGAAGCGCAGGTGCAGGCGCAGGTTGGTGGCGTCGATCACGCACAGCAGCACATCCGGCGCGGCTTCGCCCGGGTAGAAGCCCCGGCACAGGTCACGGGTGATCGCCTCGTCCAGGCTGGCCGGATGCAGGCTGTAGGCGCCCGGAAGGTCGAGTACCGCGAACTCGCGGCCGGACGGCGCACGCAGACGGCCTTCCTTGCGCTCGACGGTGACGCCAGTGTAGTTGGCAACCTTCTGCCGGCTGCCGGTCAGCTGGTTGAACAGTGCGGTCTTGCCGCTGTTGGGGTTACCAACCAGCGCAACGCGCAGGGGGGCGGTAGTGGCAGTAGCAGTCATGCGCGTCGTTCCTGGCTGGCGGCGTCGACCACGACCCGCTTGGCTTCACTGATCCGCAGCGCGAAACGGGTGAACCCGACCTGCACCAGCAGCGGCTCTCCCCCCACCGGACCCTTGGCCACCAGGCGCACTTCCTCGCCCTTCACGAAACCCAGCTCGCGCAGGCGACGGGCGATGGCATCGTTGGCATGCAGGTCCTGCACGGACTCGACCACGGCCGAGGTGTGCAGCGGCAGTTCGGACAGCGTCATCTAGCGTGTTCTCTGCTGGATGTAAATGGTTCTCGATTCTAACATTCCCGCGTCGCGTCATGGCCCATGACCAATGGCCCGCTATGATCCATACAGGTATGGAGTGACCCTGGAATCCCATGAACGATGCTTTGCAGATCGAGCGCAGCGGCGCCGTCCTCACTCTCTGGCTGAACCGGCCGGAGCTGCACAACGCCTTTGACGCCGGGCTGATCGCCCGGCTGACCGCCGGACTGGAGGCCGCCGGCCACGATGCTTCGGTGCGCGCGGTGGTGCTGGCCGGCCACGGCGCCTCCTTCTCGGCCGGTGCCGACATGCAGTGGATGCGCGGCATGGCGGCGGCCAGCGAAGCCGATAACCGCGAGGACTCGCTGGCCCTGGCCCGGCTGATGCGCACCCTGGACGAGCTGCCCAAGCCGACCCTGGCCCGGGTCCATGGCGCGGCCTTCGGCGGCGGCGTCGGCCTGGTCGCCTGCTGCGACATCGCCATCGCCAGCACCTCGGCCCGCTTCGGCTTGACCGAAAGCCGCCTCGGCCTGCTGCCGGCGGTGATCTCGCCCTATGTGATCGAAGCCATCGGCCCGCGCCAGGCCCGCCGCTGGTTCGCCACCGGCGAGCATTTCGACGCCGACACTGCGCTGCGCATCGGCCTGGTCCACCAGCTGGTCGAGCCCGAACGCCTGGACGAGGCCGTGCAACGCCAGCTGGCCCTGCTCGACAAGGCCGGCCCGATCGCCTCGTCCACCGCCAAGCAACTGGTCCGCCAGGTCCGCGACAGCCATGACCGCGACACCCTGGATCGCGATAATGCCGCCCTGATCGCGCGCCTGCGGGTGTCCGCCGAGGGCCAGGAAGGCCTCGGCGCCTTCCTCGACAAGCGCGCGCCCCACTGGGTCACGGAAGCCTGAACATGCTCGATCATCTTGGTTTGACCAGCGCCGACCTGGCGCGCAGCAAGGCCTTCTTCCTGCAGGCACTGGCGCCACTGCAGATCGGCGTGGTGATGGAAGTGACCGCCGAACAGACCGGCGCGCACGACCACATCGGCTTCGGCAGCGACGGCAAGCCGTTCTTCTGGCTTGGCAATGGTGGCACCGCCAGCCATGGCGTGCATGTGGCCTTCGCCTGCGCCAGCCGCGACCAGGTGGACGCCTTCCATGCCGCCGCCCTCGCCGCCGGTGGCCGCGACAACGGCGCCCCGGGCCTGCGCCCGTGGTATCACCCGGACTACTACGGCGCCTTCGTGCTGGACCCGGATGGCAACAACATCGAGGCGGTCTGCCACCGCCCTGCAAATGGGGCAACCGCATGAGCGACTACGTCCGCATCGTCGAGGTCGGGCCGCGTGACGGCCTGCAGAACGAAAAGCAGTCGGTCTCCACCGGCGACAAGATCGAACTGATCAACCGCCTGTCGACCACCGGCCTGCGCAGCATCGAGGCGACCAGCTTCGTCAGCCCGAAGTGGATCCCGCAGCTGGCCGATGCCGCCGAGGTCTACGCCGGCATCCAGCGCCGGCCCGGCATCCACTACCCGGTACTGGTGCCGAACGAACAGGGCTACGACCGCGCCCGTGCGGTGGGCGTCGAGGAAGTAGCGGTGTTCACCGCCGCGTCCGAGGCGTTCAACCGCACCAACACCAATGCCGGCATCGACGAGTCGCTGGCCCGCTTTGAGCCGATCCTGCGCCGTGCCGCCGCCGATGGCGTGCGCGTGCGCGGCTACGTCTCCACCGTGCTCGGCTGCCCCTACCAGGGCGAAGTACCGCTGGCTGATGTGGTGCGCGTTGCACGCGCCCTGCACCAGATGGGCTGTTACGAAATTTCGCTGGGCGACACCATCGGCGTCGGCACCCCACGCAAGGCACGGGCGATGCTGCAGGCGGTCGCTGCCGAGATTCCGATGGAAGCACTGGCCGTGCACTTCCACGACACCTACGGCCAGGCCATCGCCAACATCGCCACCTGCCTGGAAGCAGGCGTGCGCGTGGTCGACAGTGCGGTGTCGGGTGCCGGTGGCTGCCCGTATGCCAAGGGCGCCAGCGGCAATGTGGCCAGCGAAGACGTGGTCTACCTGCTGCAGGGCCTCGGCCTGGACAGCGGCGTGGACCTGCCGGCACTGGCCGAGACCGGCCGCTGGCTGGCCGGCCTGCTCGGCCGCGCCACCGCCAGCCGCACCGGGCAGGCGCTGGCCGCCGCCGGTTGACCGCCGCGCTGCGCCGCCCCGCAAAGGCGGCGCAGTGCACAACAGCGGCGGTCGCGGCTTCCGTTAGAATCGGCGGTTCTCGAACCTGCAGGACCGTTCAATGCAGCTGTCTTCCGTACGTGCCGTGATCACTGGCGGCGTCTCCGGCCTCGGCCTGGCCGTGGCCCAGCACCTCGTCGCCCAGGGCGGCAAGGTGGCCCTGTTCGACCTCAACGACGACAAGGGCGCTGCCGCCATTGCCGGGCTGGGTGCCGACAAGGCCCGCTATTTCAACGTCAACGTCAGCGATGAGGCGGCGGTGACCGCGGCCATCGACCAGGCCCACGATTTCCTCGGCGGCCTGAACGTGGCGATGAACTGCGCCGGCATCCTCGGCGCCGGCCGCGTGCTGGGCAAGGAAGGCCCGATGCCGCTGGCCGGCTTCCAGGGCACGGTGATGGTGAACCTGGTCGGCAGCTTCAACGTTGCAAAGGCCGCTGCCAACCGCATGCAGCACAACGAGGCCGGCACCGACGGCGAGCGCGGCGTGATCATCAACACCGCCAGCATCGCCGCCTATGAAGGCCAGATCGGCCAGGCCGCGTATGCCGCCAGCAAGGGCGGCGTGGTCTCGATGACGCTGCCCATGGCGCGCGAACTGTCGCGCTTCGGCATCCGCGTCAATACGATTGCTCCCGGCGTGTTCTGGACGCCGATGGTCGACGGCATGCCCGAAGCCGTGCAGCAGTCGCTGGCCGCCTCGATTCCGTTCCCGTCACGCCTGGGCAAGCCGGAAGACTTCGCCAGCCTGGTCGGCTTCATCCTCGGCAACACCTACCTCAACGGCGAGACCATCCGCCTGGACGGCGCTACCCGCCTCGCTCCGAAGTGATTCCCCACGGGCGCCGGGACGGCGCCCTCCCCCAACGACCTAGATCACCATGAAAGCCAACGACATCAAGAAGGGCAACGTCGTCGAGTACAACAACGGCGTGTACCAGATCCGCGACATCGAGCGCAGCTCGCCGCAGGGTCGCGGCGGCAACGTCCGCTTCCGCTTCATCATGTACAGCGTGCCGGGCGGCAACAAGCTCGACGCCAGCTTCGATGCCGACGACAACCTGGTCGAGGTCGAACTGCTGCGCCGCCAGTCCACCTATTCGTACAAGGACGGCGACGCCTTCGTGTTCCTCGATGACGAGGACTACACCCCCTACACCCTGGATGCGGACGTGATCGGCGACGACGCCGGCTACATCACCGACGGCCTGACCGGCATCTACGTGCAGGTCATCGACGAGCAGCCGGTGGCGATCCAGCTGCCGGCCTCGGTGGTGCTGGAAGTGATCGAGACGCCGCCGGAACTGAAGGGTGGCACCGCCACCAAGCGCCCGAAGCCGGCCAAGCTCAACACCGGCATCGAGATCATGGTGCCGGAGTACATCGTGAACGGCGAACGCGTGCTGGTGAACACCGCCACCGGCGAATTCGCGGGCCGTGCCGACTAAGCGCCTCGCGCTGATCGGCTGCCTGTCCCTGCCTGCGGCGTATTCCCCGCAGGCAGGCCATCGGATGTAGCAGTCGTGTAGCAACGAGCCCACGCACGGCTGCTGTGCGTTGGACAGGGACTGCAGCCGAGCGTGGCTCGGCTCTACAGGTAGCTTACGGCTGCTTCGCGCCGAAATTGCCGCAGCCGTGGTACTGGCGGGTGCCGATGGTCAGGTTCACCTTGGCCTCGAACGCCTCGCCACTCATGTCGTCCTGGCAGATCGTGCGCTGGAAGCTGAGCTTGACGTCGGTGCCATCAGACGCCTTGCCACTCCAGCCGTCAGCACCTGCGGTGGGCTTGGCGACATCGAAACGACGCTCACCGTAATCCACTTCCACCTGCAGGCCCGGCGTGTCGCCGTCGACAACCGCCAGCCAGCCCGGCTCATTGCCGGTGGCACGGAACGCGGCATTGCCGGCGCTGCCATCGCCTTCAGTGGCTTCGACTGCATGGCACTCGCGATCGGCTTCGCCCTTCAGGCTCAACAGGCCGTCATCGCTGCCCTTGGTCCAGAAGCTGTTGCCCTTGCCATCGCCGTACTTGGCACCCGACGCCGCACGCTCGGAGCTCATGGCGAAGGTGCGTTCGCCGATCACCACCGTGGCCGCATCCTCGCCATTGAAGGTCGCGCGCACGCTCAGATCACCACACTGGTAGGTGGTCTCGCTGCCACCTTCGGTGCTGGCGCTCGGCTGCGGCGCGGCAGGCGCGGCATCATTGCCGCTCGCAGCGGGCGGCTGGGCCGGCTGGCACGCGGCCAGCACCAACCCGAGGGAGGCTGCCAACAGACTGGGAACTACACGCATGGCTCGACTCCTTGTCGACACTACAGAGAGGCTCGACCCTACCACCTGTCGGTGAGCGGGGCCTGAAAGCGGCCTGACCGCACTCATGCGGCCAGTACCGCCATCGACAACAGCTGCGCGCCGCTTTCGCCGGAACTGCAGGTCCACACCCGCAGCAGGCGCAGTTTCAGCTCGCGCTCCTGGCCCTGCCCGCGCACCGACAAGCGCACGTCGCTGGACAACAATGCCAGGCGTCCGCACAGCAGCGTTTCCACCGCGTACGACTGCAGGCTGCGCACGTGCAGGTTTCCGGCCAGCCAGTCGCCCAGCCACGGCAGGTCGAGCAAGCGCCCGCCCTGCCCGTCCATCATGAACAATGCCGGCGATACCAGCGCGGTCAGCGCATCGTGGTCGTCATCCAGCAATGCCTGCCGCATGCGCTGTTCCAGCGCTGCCAACTGCCGCTCATGCAGGTCTTCAACGATGTCCCGTTCCATCCACGGATCCTTCCGGCATCGGCCGGCGCCTGCGCAGGCGTTGCGCGATCCACTGCCGCGTGCCCTGCACCACTACATAGAAGACCGGCACGAAGAACACCGCCAGCACCGTCGCACTGACCATGCCGCCGAACACACCGGTTCCAATCGCCTGCTGGGTTTCCTTCGACGCGCCCTGCGCCAGCATCAGCGGCACCACGCCCAGCGCGAACGCCAACGAGGTCATCACGATCGGCCGCAGGCGCAGTCGCGCCGCCTCCAGCGCCGCTTCAACCAGGCCGCGACCCTGCTGCTGCAGCTGGCGCGCGAACTCGACGATGAGGATCGCGTTCTTCGCCGACAGCCCGATCACGGTGATCATGCCGACCTTGAAGAACACGTCGTTGGGCATGCCCCGCAACAGCACCGCAGCAACCGCACCGAGCAGGCCCAGCGGCACCACCAGCATCACCGCCAGCGGGATCGACCAGCTCTCGTACAGTGCCGCCAGCACCAGGAACACCACCAGCATCGACAACAGCAGCAACCACGGCGCCTGCGCACCGGACTCCCGCTCCTGCAGCGACTGGCTGGTCCACTGCAGGGCAAAACCGGACGGCAGCTTCTCCGCCAACCGCTCCATCTCCGCCATGGCCTGGCCGGTCGACACGCCGGAGGCCGGTGCGCCGGACAGGTTCAGCGCCGGGAAGCCGAGATAGCGCTGCAGCTGCAGCGGCGCCTCGGTCCAGTGCGGCGTCACCAGTTCCGACAATGCCACCATGCCGCCTTCGCTGTTGCGCACGTACAGCCTCAGCACATCCTCCAGCTCCATCCGGTGGGGTGCATCGGCCTGCAGGATCACCTGCTGCAGCCGCCCCTTGTTGGGGAAGTCGTTGACGTACTGCGAGCCCATCGCCGCCGACAGCGTGCTGCTGATCTGCTCGAACCCCACGCCCATCGCCTCGGCCTTGGCGCGGTCGATGTCCAGCCGCACGCTGGTACCTGCCGGCAGGCCATCGGCATGCACCTCCGACAGCAGCGGGCTGGCTTCGGCCAGCTTCAGCAGCTGCTGCAGGGCCGCACGCAGTTCGGCCTGGCTCTGCCCGGTACGCGCCTGCAGGGCCAGCGAGAAGCCGGACGAACGGCCCAGGCTGTCGATGGCCGGCGGCATCACGCTCATCACCTCGCCCTCGGCAATCGTCGCCATCGCCTTCTGCGCGGCCTCCACTTCGCCGGCCGCGGTAGCCCCTGCACGCTCGCCCCAATCCTTCAGCATGGTGTAGGTCAGCGCCGCGCTCGGGCCGGAACCGGAGAAGCTGTAGCCGAGAATCGACTGGTTGGAGCCGATGCCCGGGCGTGACGCCACGTGCCGTTCGTAGGCTTCGACCACGGCCAGCGTGCGTTCGGCGGTGGCTTCGGCCGGCAGCTGGATCGAGGTCATGAAGTAGCCCTGGTCCTCTTCCGGCAGGAAGGCGCCCGGCAGCCAGTGCAGGCCCAGCAGCAGCGCCGCCACCAGAGCCGCGAACACGCCCATCACCCGCCCGCTACGCTGCAGCACCGACGCCACACCACGCTGGTAACGCCCGGTCATCCGTTCGAAGCCACGATTGAAGGCGCCGAACAGACCGCCCCGACCATGGTGGCCATGGGTGTTCGGGCGCAGCAGGGTCGCGCACAGCGCCGGCGTCAGGCTCAATGCCAGCAGCGCCGAGAACAGGATCGACACCGCCATCGCCACGGTGAACTGGCGGTAGATCGCACCCACCGAGCCGCTGGCCAGCGCCATCGGAATGAACACCGCGGTCAGCACCAGGGTGATGCCGATCACCGCACCGGTCAGTTCGCGCATCGCCTTGATGGTGGCCTCGCGCGGCGGCAGGCCTTCCTCGGCCATGATCCGTTCCACGCCCTCGACAACCACGATGGCGTCGTCGACGATGATGCCGATCGCCAGCACCATGCCGAACATGGTCAGCACGTTGATCGAGAAGCCCAGCGCCAGCATCACCGCGAAGGTGCCCAGCAACGCGATCGGTGCGACCAGTGCCGGAATCAGCGTGTAGCGCCAGTTCTGCAGAAACAGGTACATCACTGCAAACACCAGCAGCATCGCCTCCAGCAGCGTCTGCACCACCTTCTGGATCGAGATCTTGACGAACGGTGCGGTGTCGAACGGAATGCTCGCCTCCACGCCGCGCGGCAACAGCGGCGCCAGCTCGGCCATGCGCTCGCGCACCGCCGACGCGGTGCGAACCGCGTTCGCGCCAGGACGCAGCTGCACGCCGGCGGCGGTGGCCGGATGACCATCCTCGCGGGTGCCCCAGGCATAGCTCTGCGCGCCCAGTTCAACGCGGGCGACATCGCCCAGCACCACCCGCGAGCCGTCGGCCCCGGCGCGCAGCACGATGGCAGCGAACTGCTCCGGCGTGGACAGCTGGCCATCGGCACTCAGCGGCACGGTGATGCGCTGGCCCGGAACACCCGGAGAATCGCCGATGCGCCCCGGCGAGATCTCCAGGTTCTGCTGCTCGATGGCAGCGGCCACGTCACCCATGGTCAGCCCATAGCCGGTCAGCCGGGTCGGGTCCAGCCACACGCGCATCGCCTGCTCGGCACCGAACAGCTGCACGCGGCCGACGCCATCGATGCGGCGCAGCTCCTCGATGATGTTGCGCGCCATGAAGTCGCCCAGTGCGGCCTCGCTGACGCTGGCATCCGGCGAACGCAGGCCGACCAGCATCAGGAAGCCGGAATCGGCGGCCTCCACGAACAGGCCGTTCTGGCGCACGCTGCGCGGCAGGCGCGGCTCGATCGCCTTGATCCGGTTCTGCACGTCCACCTGCGCCAGCTCCGGGTTGGTGCCCGGCTTGAAGGTGGCGGTGATCGAGGCTTCGCCGGACGTGTCCACCGACGACTCGAAGTACAGCAGGTGCTTGACGCTGGACAGCTCGCGCTCGATCAGGCCGACCACCGCGTCATTCAGCGTCTGCGGGCTCGCACCCGGGTAACTGGCATAGATGCTGACGCTGGGCGGGGCAACCGCCGGATAGCGCTCCACCGCCAGCCGCGGGATCGCCAGCACACCGGCCAGGATGATGAAGATCGCCAGCACCCAGGCGAACACCGGGCGATCGATGAAGAAACGTGCCATGTTGGATTTTCCTGGAGGGACCGGCCCGGTAGAGGCTCAGCCCTTGCTGCCGGCCTGCACCGCGCCGGCGCTGGCGACCGGCATCTGCCAATCGCGCGCATCGACCACCACGCCTTCCTGCAGGCGTTCCTGGCCTTCGACCACCACCTTTTCGCCCGCCTTCAGGCCGGTGCGCACCAGCCATTGGCGATCGACACTACCGTCCACTTCCAGCGTGCGGATCACCGCCTTGCCATCGCCACCGATCACCCAGGCATAGGCCTGGCCACCGGCACTGCGCAGCACGGCCTGCTGTGGCACGGTCAGTGCGCTGGCCGGCGCACCCCGCGGCACCTTCGCGCGCACGTACATGCCGGGCAGCAGCTGGCGCTGCGGGTTGTCGACCAGGATGCGCAGGATCACATCACCGGTGCGCGCATCGACATTGATACCGGAGAACAGCATCTGGCCACGCTCGGACAGCGGCTTGCCGGCCGCACCGATGATCGTTACCGGCAGCTCGCCGCCGCCGGCAGCGCTGCGCTGCAGCGACTCCAGCTGCGCGGCCGGCTGGCGCACATCGACGTAGACCTGGTCGATCTGCTGCACCACCGCCATCGGCTCGGCATCGGCCACGCCGACCAGTGCACCTTCGGTCACCAGCGCCTGGTCGATGCGGCCGGCAATCGGCGCGCTGACCGTGGCATAGCGCAGATCGAGCTGGCGACGCGCCAGGATCGCGCGCGCCTCGTTCACCGCGGCACGGGCCTGTTCGTACTCGGCACTGGCATCGTCGCGGTGCTGCTGGCTGACCGCCTGCGCGGCCGCCAGCGCATGCAGGCGCTGCGACTGCACGCGGCTGCGGCCCAAGGCGGCCTCACTGCGCTGCAGCGCGGCCAGTGCCGAGTCGACATCGGCACGGAACGCCGCCGGATCGATCTGGAACAGGGCCTGGCCGGCGCGCACTTCCGCACCCTGCTCAAACAGCCGGCGCTGCACGATGCCGCCCACCTGGGCACGGATCTGTGCGGTGCGTACGGCGGCCACGCGGCCAGGCAGTTCGTCATCGCGCTGCACGACCTGCGGGCCGACAGTAACCACGCTGACGCGCGGTGCCGCTTCGGGCGTGGCTTCGGGGGCGGAGCAGGCCGTCATGGCCAGGGCGAGGGCCGCGATCAACGCGACCGGAGTCCTGAAGGTTCTCATTGCTGTGCACAATGCCGCGCGGGCGGCTGATAGGTTCTGAAGCGTGCAGTCTGCGGGGCGATGATGGGGTTTCGATGGAGGAACTGTGGAGATACGATGGAGGCAAGCACCTTAAGGCCCCGCCCCTGCATGCATGCCTCCCCTGCCCTCGCCGCCCTAGTCCTGATCGTCGAGGATGAGGCCGAGATCGCCGATATTCTTACCGCCTACCTGGAACGCGAAGGACTACGCACCCTGCGTGCCGCCGATGGCCACAGTGCACTGGACCTGCACCGCAGCGCCCGCCCCGACCTGGTCCTGCTCGACGTACAACTGCCGCGGCTGGATGGCTGGAGCGTACTGACCCAGCTACGCCAGCGCGGCGAAACGCCGGTGATCATGCTGACCGCGCTGGACCAGGACCTGGACAAGCTGACTGCGCTGCGCATGGGCGCCGACGACTACGTGGTCAAGCCGTTCAATCCAGCCGAAGTGGCAGCGCGCGTGCGCGCCGTGCTGCGGCGTACGCTGCGTGGCTCGCGCGTGGACGCACCGACCGCACTGCGCGCGGGCCCGTTGCTGATCGACTCGGCCACCCATGCCGTGCATGTGGAAGGCGACGGCTACAGCCACGAAGTGCTGCTCACCCTCACCGAGTTCAAGCTGCTGCACTGCATGGCGCTGGCGCCGACCCGCATCTTCAGCCGCAGCGAACTGATGCACGAATGCCTGCCGGAAAGCGAGGCGTTGGAGCGCACGGTCGACAGCCATGTCAGCAAGCTGCGCCGCAAGCTGGATGAAGTGGGCATGGTCAATGTTCCGGCCAGCGTGCGCGGTGTCGGCTACCGGTTGATGGCCGACCGCTGATGGCCCGCCTGCGCCGCTCCGGGCTCAGCCGCCACATCATCGTCTCGATGTCGCTGATGGTGATCGGCGTCATCGTGATGATGATCCTGTCGTCGTGGCTGCTGTACGCGGTGCTGGTCGAGTTCTTCCCCGGCAGTGCCGAAGAGCCGGAAAGCTGGCTGCCGACCGGGCCGGAGCTGGCATGGATGGTCGGGGTGATCCTGACCGGCCTGGCACTGGCCATCGCCGCCTCGTTCCGTCTTGCCCATCGCATCCTGTCGCCGTTGAATTCACTGGTTGACAGCGTGCGCGCGCTTGCCGGTGGCGACCTCGGTGCGCGCGCCAGCGCCCAGGAAAACTCACCCGGCGAAGTGGCCACCCTGGTCGAGGATTTCAATGCGATGGCGCGCCGCCTGCAGCACATGGAGAGCGAGCGCGCGATGTGGCATGCGGCCATTGCCCATGAACTGCGGACTCCGGTGACGATCCTGCGTGGTCGCCTGCAGGGGCTGGCCGAGGGTGTGTTCCAGCCAGACGAATCCCAGTTCCGCAGCCTGCTGGCACAGGTCGAAGGCCTCTCACGCCTGATCGAGGATCTGCGCGTGTTGAGCCTGTCCGACAACGCGCGGTTGGACGTACGCCGCGCGCGCACCGACGTGGTGGCCGAAGTGCATTCGGTGATGACCCTGGTCGACCCGCAGTTCCGCGCCGCCGGCTTCGTGCTGGAGCTGGAAACCAGCCGCGAGGAACACAACGCGCACTGTGACCCGACACGCTTGCGCCAGGCCCTGCTGGCACTGCTGGAGAATGCGCGCCGCTACGCCAGCCCGGGCAAGGTGCGGATTGCCGTGCACGACACGCCCGGACACGTGCAGGTGGCGATCGAGGACGAAGGCCCGGGCATCGACCCGGAACTTCACACCGACATCTTCACTCCGTTCATGCGCGCCGACGGCTCGCGCTCCCGCCAGGGCGGCGGCAGCGGGCTGGGCCTGGCGGTGGTCAAGGCCATCGCCGATGCACATGGCGGCCGCGTCTACTGCACGCCCGGCAGCGCCGGCGGCAGCCGCTTCGTCATCGAGCTTCCGCGCCAGTAGCGGGCGTGGCTGCCTGTTCCCGCAGGCGTGCGCCGAGCGCGGCGAGGTTGGCATCGATCGCATCCATCTCGTTGCGCTGGCCCGCCGGCAACTGCTGGCGCAGCTGCACGCGCAGCGCCTGCCAGGCCGGCACCGCCTCTGCGCTGGCAGTGGCAACCGCTTCGGCCAGCACCGCCTGCTCATCGGCAAGCGGCAATCCGTAGCCATCGTCGACCAGCAGCGTACCCGGGCGCAGCCATTGCCCACCCTGCTCCAGCAGCTGGCGCAGGCCGCGCGTCTCGGCACTGTCCGGTGCCGCCAGCAGGCGCCGTTTCAGCACATCGCGCGCGCGCAGTTCAGCGCGGCGTTGCGCAGCCTGTTCCAGCAGCAGCAGCCCGGCGCTGGCACGCAGGTCACCCTGCAGCAGCCAGGGCGCACGCTGCTGTGCGGGCAGCTTCAGCCAGGCGCGCACATCGCGCACCGGCAGCCCCAGCTGTGAGCTCGCCACCGCGAACAACTGCTGATAGTGATCGCGCGCCGAGGCAAAGTAGTAGCCCTGCGCCTGCGCTGCATTGCGGTCCGTCAGCACCTGCTCGTCCAGCACATGCAGCCGGGACAGCCGACGCTTCAACCCGCGCGGACTCAGCTGGGCCAGCCCGGCCGCCCCCAGGCGCGGCACACCCGCCTGCAGCAGCTTTGCAGTTTCCACCGCGCAGTTGTTGCTGACGAAGTAATAGCGCCCGTCATAGCTCCAGTGCACCTGTGCAGTGCGCTCGAGCAGGCCGGCGATCTCGCCGGGCGACAACTGCAACGGCAGCGACTGCAACCCACGCAGTTCCACCTTGGTGTACTCGTCCACCACCTGCTGCAGCGGCAGCACGAACAGGCGCGAGGGATAGCCGCCGGTCAGGCCACGCCAGTTGGAAATCTGCACATCACCTACGAATGCGCGGAACGACAGCACGCGGTGGTACTCCAGGTCCAGGCGGCAGTCTGGCCCCGGCGCACGGCCCGGCCGGCAGATCACCAGCCGCAGCATGCTGTGCCCCCAGCGGCTCATCGGCTGCGCACTGCCTTCGGCGAATAGGTAGTCCACGGCGTAGACGCGCGAAGGATCGAGCTGCAGCAGCGATGCCGCACCCTCTTCCGATTCGGCCTGCAGCAATGGCAACGTGGCCGCGCAGTGCGACTGCGGCAGCGATGGCGGGGTTCCGAAATGGGCCTGGTACCACTGCGCCAGCGCCGGGCGCCGGCAGGCAAACTCGCTGTCGAGCACGAAATGCTCGGCGTTCACTGCCAGGTACTCGGCCGGGTCCTTCAGCTCATAGGCATCCGGACTACGGTCACGGAAGTCGTTGCCACCACGGCCAAGATGCCAGGGCTTGCGCTGCCATCCGGCCAGGTCGCGCCAGCGCGCACTGCGCGACCAGTTCGCGCCGCTACGGTCTGCAACATGGGTCAGTTCATGCACCAGCGCGCTGCGTTGTGCACGGCGTGCGCCGGGCACGGCATCATCCAGCAGCTCGCGACGCAGGTCGATGCGGCCGGCGAAAGCGCGACCGTGCACATCGGCCGGCAGGTGGTCGCTCCAGCGCACCTGCACGTGTGCTGGCAGTGAGCGCAGCAGGCCATCTGGCAGCAGGGACTGCACGTCGGCCAGGGTCTGCATCGCCACCTGCTGCTGTGCAGGGCTCAGCCCTTCCGGATCCAGGCGCAGGTCGCTGCTGGCATGTGCGGCCGGAACGGCCAGCAGTAGAGCCAGGCCATGCCTGGCTGCGTTCCGTGCAGATGTCATGGCGTTGCCAGCCAGCGGCCGGCACTACCCGGGATCAACGCGCCAGCAGCGCGCGGGCCAGTTCCAGGTCGCTCTGCTGCTGCGCGGCAGCGCTCTGCTCACGCAGGTGGACCAGCGCGGCCTGCAGGCGGGCGCCACGGATCTGGCCGTCGCTGGCGATGAACGCGGCGGCATCGTCGCGTGCGGCCTGCACCACCTTGTCGTCGCCCGAGCTGCTGGCCGAAGAGCCCGACGATGCACCGGTGGCGGAACCGGCCGAGGTGCCGGCGAAGCTGGAAGCGAAGCCGGCCAGCGGCAGGGACAGCAGGGCGAGCAGCAGAAGCGGACGGGTCATCGGTTCGAAGCCGGTTGTGAGGATGCGTGGAGCGTAACGGGTGCGTGAAGGATTTGCCCGGCTCAAACGTCGAACAGCTTGCCGGGATTCAGCCGCGCTTGGGGATCGAACGCACGTTTGACCGCCTTCATCAGGGCGATCTCGGCCGGGCCGCGGGTGCTGTCCAGGTAGCCCTTCTTGACCAGGCCGATGCCGTGTTCAGCCGAGATGCTGCCATCGAACCGGGCCAGCACCTGCGCCAGCAGCTTGGTCACATGCTCGCACTGCGCCACGAAATCGGCGTCGCTGGTGTCATCGGGCTTGAGCACGTTGATGTGCAGGTTGCCGTCACCGATATGACCGAACCACACCACATCGAAGTGCGGGTAGGCCTGCCCGATCAATGCCTGGGTCTCGGCCAGGAACGCCGGCATCGCCGAGATCCGCACCGAGACGTCGTTCTTGTAGGGCTTGTAGCGCGCCAGCGATTCGGTGATGCCTTCGCGCAGGCGCCACAACTGGGCGGCCTGGGCATCGCTGGCACTGATCACGCCGTCGCTGACCCAGCCGTTGCCCATGCAGTCCTCGAAGGCCGCCATCGCCGCCGCTTCCTGCGCTTCGTCGTTGGCGGCGAACTCGGTGACCACGTAATACGGGTGCACCTCGTCGAACGGTGCCTGCGCACCATGCGCCAGCACGTGCTCCAGCGCGCGATCAGTGAAGAATTCGAAGGCCTGCAGCTGCAGCCGTGCGCGGAACGCGGCGAATACCTGCATCAGCACTTCGAAGCTGGGCAGCGCCAGCAGCATCACGTTGCTGGCCGGCGGCGGATCGGTCAGCTTCACCGTCGCTTCGACGATCACGCCCAGCGTGCCTTCCGAACCGATCAGCAGCTGGCGGAAGTCATAGCCGCTGGAGTTCTTGATCAGGCCCTTGTTGAGCTCCAGCAACTCGCCACTGGCGGTGACCACCTTCAGCCCGGCGATCCACTCGCGGGTGTTGCCGTAACGGATCACGCGGATGCCACCGGCATTGGTAGCGATGTTGCCGCCGATCGTGCAGGAACCACGCGCGGCGAAATCCACCGGGTAGATCAGGCCGTGGTCCAGCGCGGCGTTGTGCACGGCCTCCAGCGGCATGCCGGCCTGCACCACCAGGGTGCGATCGACCGCGTCGTAGGCCAGCGCCTTGTTCATCCGTTCCAGGCTGAGCACCAGCTCGCCGTTGGCAGCCACCGCGCCACCGGAGAGGCCGGTACGGCCGCCGGACGGCACCACGGCCACGCCCTCGCCTGCACTCCAGCGCATCACCGCCTGCACTTCCTCGACCGTGGCCGGCAGTGCGATCGCCAGCGGCGCCGGCGTCCAGCGCCGGGTCCAGTCGCGCCCGTAGTGCTCCAGGTCGGCCGGGTCGGTCTTCAGCTTCAGGCCGGGACAGGCCTGCTGCAGCGAGGCAATGCGGGAATCGGTCATGACGGTCCAGCGCGGGGCGTGAAGAACGGGCAAGCGTGCCAGCGGCACGCGCCAGCGTCCAGCCCCGCCGCGCTGCAGATAGCTACGGATGCAACCAATTGCGCACTGCACCATGGGCGCTTCGATCTGGCATAGTGGTCAGCCCCTGTCCCACTGGCCGTGTCGCCCCATGTCGCCGAAGAAGACCTCGTTCCCCAAGCAGGATATCCGCGTGCTGTTGCTGGAGGGGGTCAGCCAGACCGCCGTGGAGGTGTTCAGCGCCGCCGGCTACAGCCAGATCGAGGCGCACACCAAGGCGCTGCCCGAGGACGAACTGAAGGCGCGCATCGCCGAGGCGCACATCGTCGGCATCCGCTCGCGCACCCAGCTCAGCGCCGAGGTGCTGGCCGAGGCCAAGCGCCTGATCGCGGTGGGCTGCTTCTGCATCGGCACCAACCAGGTCGACCTGGACGCGGCCGAGCTGGCCGGCATCCCGGTGTTCAACGCGCCCTATTCCAACACCCGCAGCGTGGCCGAGCTGGTCATTGCCGAGGCGATCATGCTGACCCGTGGCATTCCGCAGAAGAATGCCGAGTGCCATCGCGGCGGCTGGTCGAAGTCGGCCAGCGG
This sequence comes from Stenotrophomonas sp. YJH_SMC_21, assembly GCF_059369555.1. NCBI lineage: Bacteria > Pseudomonadati > Pseudomonadota > Gammaproteobacteria > Lysobacterales > Lysobacteraceae > Stenotrophomonas > Stenotrophomonas sp. YJH_SMC_21. Next base: position 78,377 of record NZ_JCAFSU010000009.1, on the reverse strand, counting down.
CAGCCATGAGGTGCGTGGCAAGACCCTGGGCATCATCGGCTATGGCCACATCGGCACCCAGGTCGGCGTGCTGGCCGAATCGCTGGGCATGCAGGTGATCTTCCACGACGTGGAAACCAAGCTGGCGCTGGGCAATGCGCGTGCTGCGGCCAGCCTGGACGACCTGCTGGCCCGCGCCGACATCGTCACCCTGCATGTGCCGGAGACCCCGGCCACGCAGTGGATGATCGGCAGCACCGAGCTGGCGAAGATGCGCAAGGGCGCGCACCTGATCAACGCCGCGCGCGGCACCGTGGTCGACATCGATGCGCTGGACGCGGCGCTGGCCAGCGGCCACGTCGGTGGCGCCGCGCTGGACGTGTTCCCGGTCGAGCCGAAGGGCAATGGCGATATCTTCGAATCGCCGCTGACCCGCCACGACAATGTGATCCTGACCCCGCACGTGGGCGGCAGCACGCTGGAGGCGCAGGACAACATCGGCGTGGAGGTGGCGGCCAAGCTGGTGCGCTACAGCGACAACGGCAGCACCCTGTCGGCGGTCAACTTCCCGGAAGTGACCCTGCCCGAACACGAAGACAGCCTGCGCCTGCTGCACATCCACCAGAACGTGCCGGGCGTGCTGTCCAAGGTCAACGAGATCTTCTCGCGACACAACGTCAACATCGACGGCCAGTTCCTGCGCACCGACCCGAAGGTGGGCTACGTGGTGATCGACATCACCGCCAGCGAGGCACAGGCCGCCGCCGTGCGCGACGAACTGGCCGCGATTCCGGGCACGCTGCGGACGCGCATCCTGTATTGAAAAAAGGGGACGGAGGGGATTAAGTCGTTTGCGGCACATGCGCTATAAACGACTTAATCCCCTCCGTCCCCTTTTTACCTCAACGTGCCAGCCACCGGCGCGCCATGCGCTGCATGGACTCGTCCGATTCCGGATCGGACACGACTTCGGTCACCGGCCGCCATGCCAGGTCAAGTGACTCCTCGCTGAGCACGAAGGCTTCGCCACCCAGCGCGCGGATTACGAAACGCACGTCGTAGTGCCAGTGCCCCGGCACGTCCTTGCGCTCCGGGATCCAGTGCTTGTCCAGATCGAAGATCGCCGGGTCTTCCAGCACCAGGCCGCTCAGGCCCGACTCCTCTTCGGCCTCCTTCAGCGCCACCTGGGCCAGGTCACGGTCGCCGTCGGCGTGGCCGCCCAGCTGCAGCCAGCGTTGCAGCTTGCGGTGGTGGGTCAGCAGCAGGCGCTGGCCATCGGCACTGACCAGCCAGCAGCTGGCGGTGAAGTGGCCGGCCAGGCGCTCGCGGCGGAACGGATCTTCCGGATCGTCCAGCAATGTGCCGAATTCGGCAGCCAGTGCGTCGTGGGCAGGCTCACGGCGGGCATAGTCCCGCAGCAGGCCACGCAAGCGATCGTCAAGCACGGCAAGGGTTTCGGCGGTCTGGCGCATGAATGGGGGCGGTCTGGAAAAATACTGCTCATTATCGCCGTTCATTGTTGCGATTGCGCTTGTGCGTTGGCTTCAGCTTTGGCTAAGGTACAGCGGGCCGTTCGCGCGGCCTTCACCATTCCAGGGTTGCCGGCAACGTATCGGCGGCCCACCCCATCCGATCACTAGGAAGTACTGCATGCTGAAAGCTCTGTTGAGGGTCAAGCCGGTTGAACCGGCCGGGCACGTCGATGCCGGCGAACCCATCGAAGGCAGCCTGGACGGCGAAGCCACGCTGAAACGGACCCTCACGGCTAAACACCTCATCCTGCTTGGCGTGGGTGCGGTGATCGGCGCTGGTATCTTCGTGCTGACCGGCCAGGCCGCGGCCAACCATGCCGGCCCGGCGGTGATGCTTTCGTTCGTGCTGGCCGGTTTCGCCTGTGCCCTGGCGGGCCTGTGCTACGCCGAGTTCGCGGCGATGATGCCGGTCTCCGGCAGTGCCTACTCGTACTCCTACGCCACCCTGGGCGAAGGCATGGCCTGGTTCATCGGCTGGTGCCTGGTGCTGGAGTACCTGTTCGCCTCGGCCTCGGTCGCGGTGGGCTGGTCGGCGTACCTGATCAGCTTCATCACCACCACCTTGCACATGCCGTTCCCGGACCTGCTCAGCGCCGCGCCCATCGCCTGGACCGGCAGCGAGTTCGTCTCCTCCGGCAAGCTGTTCAACCTGCCGGCGGTGCTGATCGTGGCGGCGGTGTCCGGCCTGCTGTACGTGGGCGTGACCCAGTCGGCCTTCGTCAACGCCATCATCGTGGCAATCAAGGTCACCGTCATCTGCCTGTTCATCGGCATCGGCGCGGCCCATATCGACCCGGCCAACTGGCAGCCGTTCATCCCGGAAAACACCGGCGTGCCGGGTGAGTTCGGCTGGAGCGGCATCTTCCGCGCCGCCACCATCGTGTTCTTCGCCTACATCGGCTTCGACGCGGTCTCCACCGCCGCCGGTGAAACCAAGGACCCACAGCGCAACATGCCGATCGGCCTGCTCGGCTCGCTGGCGGTGTGCACGATCGTCTACATCATCGTCTGCGCGGTACTGACCGGCATGATGCCGTACCACCTGCTGGGCACCGACAAGCCGGTGGCCACCGCGCTGGAGCCCTACCCGACCCTGTCCTGGCTGAAGACGTTCGTGGAAATCGGCGCCATCGCCGGCCTGTCCTCGGTGGTGCTGGTGATGATGATGGGCCAGACCCGCATCGCCTACACCATCTCCCGCGACGGCCTGCTGCCGAAGTTCTTCGGCAAGGTCCACGCCCGCTTCCGCACCCCGTACGTCGCCACCATCGTGGTCGGCGTGATCGCTGCCGCGCTGGCCGGCCTGGTGCCGCTGAACGTGCTCGGCGAACTCGTCTCGATGGGGACCCTGCTGGCCTTCGCCACCGTCTGCGTCGGCGTGCTGGTGCTGCGCTATACCAAGCCGGACCTGCACCGCCCGTTCCGCGTGCCGATGGTCTGGATCATCTGCCCGCTCGGCGCTGCCACCTGCCTGTTCCTGTTCTGGCAGGCGTTCGTGGTGCATTGGCACCTGTTCGTTGGCTGGACCCTGCTCGGCCTGCTGATCTACCTGGGCTACGGCATCCGCAACAGCAAGCTTGCCAAGTCGCCCTGATCCGCCTACGGGCCGGCCTCGCGCCGGCCCGTCCGTTTTCCCCGCGCGCCGCCCGTGGCGCGCTTCGACAAGACCACCACACATGTTCAAGCAACTGTGGGCCACCAAGCACCCGCATGCCGCCCATGAAGAGGCCAACGGCCTGAGCCTGCGCCGCCACCTCGGCCCCTGGGGCCTGACTGCCCTCGGTATCGGCGCGGTGATCGGCGGCGGCATCTTCGTCATCACCGGCCAGGCCGCCGCCAACCACGCCGGCCCGGCCATCATGCTGTCGTTCGTACTGGCCGCCATCTGTTGCGCCTTCTGCGCACTGGCCTATGCCGAATTCGCCTCGATGGTGCCGGTCTCCGGCAGCGCCTACACCTACACCTACGCCACCTTCGGCGAGCTCTCGGCCTGGTTCATCGGCTGGATGCTGGTGCTCGAGTACGGCGTCTCCGCCTCGGCGGTCGCGGTCAGCTGGACCGGCTATTTCCTGAGCCTGCTCAGCCAGTTCGACATCCATCTACCGGCGGCGCTGGTCAGCGCCCCACTCGATGCACAGCTGCGCCCCACCGGCGCGATCGCCAACCTGCCGGCCGCTGCGCTGGTACTGCTGCTGACCTGGCTGTGCTACGTCGGCATCAGCAAGTCCTCGGCGATGAACATGGCGATGGTCGTGCTCAAGACCGGCCTGATCCTGCTGGTCATCGTGGTCGGCTGGAAGTATGTGGACACCAGCAACTGGACCCCGTTCATTCCCGCCAACGAAGGGCCTGGCAAGTACGGCATGGAAGGCGTACTGCGTGGCGCGGCGATGGTGTTCTTCGCCTACATCGGCTTCGAAGCGGTGTCGGTGGCGGCGCAGGAATCGAAGAATCCGCAGCGTGACATGCCGTTCGGCATGATGCTGTCGCTGGTGATCTGCACCGTGCTGTACATCGCGATGGCTGCGGTGATGACCGGCCTGGTGCCGTTCCAGCTGCTCGGCACCGACGAGCCGGTGGTGACTGCCGTGGCCGCGCATCCGCAGCTGGGCTGGCTGCGCTGGGTGGTCGAGGTCGGCGCGCTGGTCGGCCTGTCCTCGGTGGTGCTGGTGATGATCATCGGCCAGCCGCGCATCTTCATGATCATGGGTCGCGACGGCCTGCTGCCGCCGGTGTTCACCAGGATCCACCCGAAGTACCGCACTCCGCACATCAACACCGTGATCACCGGCATCGGCATCGCGCTGCTGGCGGCGCTGTTCCCGCTGGACATCCTGGGCGAGCTGACCTCGATGGGCACGCTGATCGCGTTCGCCGCAGTCTGCGCCGGCGTGCTGATCCTGCGCCGTACCCAGCCGGACCTGCCGCGCCCGTTCCGCATGCCGATGGCGTGGCTGATCTGCAGCCTGGGCGTGCTGAGTTGCCTTGCCCTGCTGTCGGCGATGACGATGCACAACTGGATGCTGATGGGGGTGTGGACGTTCGTCGGTTTCGTGATCTATTTCTGCTACGGGTTCCGGCACAGCCGCCTGCGCGCGAAATAAAGGGATTGCAGGGCCTGCGGCCCTGCACCCGCCTTTGAAGCCGGAGCAACGGCAACGGCAACAGCGGGTCTGAGGGTTTGGCGGGGAGGGGCGAGATTGCGGGGGGCGCTGCAAGTACATCCCTGTAAGCTCGGTCGCCGCATCCATGCGGCTCACGCCCCCGCAACCTCACCCCTCCCCACCTTCGACACTCTCCCGGCGCATCCGGTGGATCCACGCCATGCGTGGATGATGGTCATTCCCAGCGACCAGGGCGCCCGACGATGATCATCTGCGGCCAAACCAGATGGTCTTCTGTATCCAGCCTGCGCCGCCCATGCAGCCCATGAAGTGCTCGTGATTCTCCCTGGCGTTGACGTCCACGGTGTGGCGCTCGGTCTTTGGCATCAGCATCTTCTTGTATTTGCCATCCACGTCGCATGTCTCGCCTTCCTTGCAGACCGTCAGCACCTCGGTCTCCTCGGTGCGCTCGACAACGTCCATCTTCTCCGGCCACTTCTCGTTGGCCTCTGCCCTGCAGCGCCACCGCGACTCTTCCAGCGGATCAGCATGATCACTGAAGCGGGCCCATTCGGTCGCACAACCCCTGGTCAACAGCGCAAGCCCCGCAGCCACGGCCAGTCGCATACACGTAGCCATCTCCATCATCCTTCTCGATTTCCGGTCGCTGCACGCGCTCGTACTTTCCGTCCACGTCGTACGTGTTCTTGTCCTGCCCCCTGCTCGTCTCCAGCCTCAACGCCTGAACGGTTCGCAGAGCCACGTCATTCTCCGCTGGCCACTGCTGCCTCGAGTCCGTTGAGCAGCAACCGATCGAGCCGCTGTCGTCCGCCGCGCCGGCCCCGCCTAGCGGCGATTGAACCAGATGAGCTGCTGCTGCCAGCCGGCACCGGCCATGCAGGCATTGAACTCGCTGCTGCGGTCGGACGCGTTGACGTCCACGATGTAACTCTCCTCTTTCGGCATGGGTACCATGTTGTACTTGCCGTCAATGGCGCAGACTTCATCAAGCCTGCAGGGCACCTTGCGGTCTTCGTAGACGGTGCGCGTGGCCACTTCATTCCTGACCGGCCAGTGATCGTCGGCCTGCGCCCTGCAACTCGAATGGGCGGGGCCGAATGACCGCGCACCCGCATCCATCTTCACCCATTCCATCGTGCAGCCACTGCTGGCAAGCATGATGCCAATCGCCCCCATCATCCCCATCGCGCGCGCGATCATCGAAGTACTCCTTTCCTTGGCGCCCGCCGGAACTTCTGCGGCAATCCGATGATGTTTCGCGGCAAGAGGGCTGTCCACGACCGGAATCGCTTCCAGCGGGAGCGCTGCCCTCCCCATTCAGCCAGCGCTGTGCTTGCCTCGATCCAACCCCTGCGCGCCGCCTGCCAGCACACCGCTTCGCGTTGCCCACGCAACAGGCAGGAGGTCGCCGCGCGGGCCCAGCATCGGGCCGGATCACGTAAAATGCCGTCCATGGACACCACCACCTTCCCCTACGACACCGCCCGCCTGGGCGAACTGGCCCAGCTGCTGATCGACAACGTCCGCGAACTGGCCCAGGCCGGCTGGACCCCGGCCACCAGCAGCAACTTCTCCCACCGCCTGGATGACCGCCACGCCGCGATCACCGTCTCGGGCAAGGACAAGGGCCGCCTGATCGAGGACGACATCATGGTGGTGGACTTCGATGGCAAGGCCGTCGGCCGCCCGCTGCGCCCCTCCGCCGAAACCCTGCTGCACACCCAGCTGTACCGCCGCTTCCCGGAAATCGGCTGCGTACTGCACACCCATTCGCCGGTGCAGACCATTGCCTCGCGCCTGTACGCGCCGCAGGGTCATGTGCACCTGGAAGGCTACGAACTGCTGAAGGCCTTCGCCGGCAACAGCACCCACGAGATGGCCATCGACGTACCGGTGTTCGCCAACACCCAGGACATGAACGTGCTTTCGAAGCAGGTCGATGATCTGCTCGACCGCCAGAACCTGTGGGGCTACCTGATCGACGGCCACGGCCTGTACGCCTGGGGCCGTGACATGGCCGAGGCGCGCCGTCATCTGGAAGCCTTCGAATTCCTGTTCCACTGCGAACTGGAACTGCGCAGGCTGCGCGGCTGAACCCGCGCGCAGGTGCAGATGCCGATCCGGAATCTGCACCTCGCCCCACCCTGATACCCTGTCTTCCCCCCGAGACGTTCAAGCTGCCGCCATGAGCCGACTGCGCATCTACGACGACACCCGCCCCGAATCGCCGCTGCTGGACACCCAGGACGGCGCGGTCATCGCTGCCGAACTGCAGAAGATCGGCGTCACCTTCGAGCGCTGGCAGGCCACCGCACCGGTTGCGCCGGGCGCCAGCCAGGAGGAAGTGTTCGCCGCCTACCGCGCGGACATCGACCGCCTGGTCGCCGAGCGCGGCTTCAAGAGCGTGGACGTCGCCTCGATCGCCCCGGACAACCCCAACCGCGCCGAGCTGCGGAAGAAGTTCCTCGACGAGCACTTCCACAAGGAAGACGAGGTGCGCTTCTTCGTCGCAGGCTCCGGCCTGTTCACCCTGCACGTGGGTGACAAGGTCTATGAGATCGAGTGCGTGAAGGACGACCTGATCGCCGTGCCCGATGGCACCACCCACTGGTTCGACATGGGCGATGAACCGAGCTTCGTGGCGATCCGCTTCTTCACCGAGCCGGACGGCTGGGTCGGCCACTTCACCGGCACCGACATCGCGCAGAAGTTTCCCCGCTACGTACCTACCCAGGCGTCCTGATCCATGCAGCCCCGCGTCATCCTGACCGACATCGAAGGCACCACCAGCAGCATCTCGTTCGTCAAGAACGTGCTGTTCCCCTATGCCCGCAAGGCCTTGCCGGCGTTCGTCGCCGAACATGGCCAGCAGCCGGAGGTCCGCCGCTGGCTGGACGCGGTGGCTACCGAGATCGGCAGCGCCTGCCAGGACAGCCTGGTGGCCGAGACCCTGCAGGGCTGGATCGACCAGGACCGCAAACACACCGCACTGAAGGCGCTGCAGGGCCTGATCTGGGATGAAGGCTACCGCCGCGGCGACTACACCGCGCACTTCTACCCGGAAGTGGCGCCGGTGCTGAAAGGCTGGCATGCCGCCGGCCTACCGCTGTACGTGTACTCCTCCGGCTCGGTGCCGGCGCAGAAGCTGTTCTTCGGTTTCAGCGATGCCGGTGACCTCAGCCCGCTGGTGTCGGGCTGGTTCGATACCGAGATCGGTGGCAAGCGCGAGGCCGACAGCTACCGCCGCATCGTGCAGGCGATCGGCGTGCCGGCCGGCGAGATCCTGTTCCTGTCCGATGTGGTGGAGGAATTGGACGCCGCCCGCGAAGCCGGCCTGCAGACCCGCCTGATCGATCGCCTGGATGATTACCCGATGCCGCGCATCGGCCAGGCCGCCAACGGCCACGAGCGGGTCGAGAACTTCCAGCAGATCCAGCTGTAAAGAAGAGATGTGTGCGGACCAACGGTCCGCACCTACCCGTCTCCGCGTCTGGTGGATGCCAACCTTGGTTGGCATGTTCGGTGTGTGCCAACCAAGGTTGGCACCTGCCAATGCGGGATACGCCGCCCTCAACGATCGAGGTGTGCGGACCAACGGTCCGCACCTACCCGTCTCCGCGTCTGGTAGATGCCAACCTTGGTTGGCATGTTCGGGGTGTGCCAACCAAGGTTGGCACCTACCAAAACAGGATGTGCCGCCCTCAACGATCAAGGTGTGCGGACCAACGGTCCGCAGCTGCCCGTCTCCGCTTCTGGTAGATGCCAACCTTGGTTGGCATGTTCGGTGTGTGCCAACCAAGGTTGGCACCTACCAAAACAGGATGTGCCGCCCTCAACGATCGAGGTGTGCGGACCAACGGTCCGCACCTACCCGTCTCCGCTTCTGGTAGATGCCAACTTTGGTTGGCATGTTCGGGGTGTGCCAACCAAGGTTGGCACCTACCAAAACAGGATGTGCCGCCCTCAACGATCGAGGTGGGCGGACCAACGGTCCGCACCTACCCGTCTCCGCTTCTGGTAGATGCCAGCCTTGGTTGGCATGTTCGGGGTGTGCCAACCAAGGTTGGCACCTGCCAATGCGGGATACGCCGCCCTCAACGATCGTTGAGGGTCTTCAGCTTCATTGCTTCGCGCAGGGCAGTCAGGTCCACCGGGCCGCGCACCGCAATGTCCCGGGTCTCGCCCGGCAGCAGGTCCAGCAGGTTGTCTTCGATCTGCACATCCAGCGCGCCGAAATCGATCCACGTCGCGCGCACGTAAGTCGCGCTTTCCAGGCGCAGACGGTAGTGATCGCCTTCGATGGACAAGGTGGCCTTCAGCTTCTGCCGCGGCAACACCTGGTCCTTGGCTTCGACGAATCCGACGATCTGGCGGGCACTGACCGCCCCGTTCTGCAGCAGCTCGAACACGGCCACCGTGCGCTTCGGATCGGCACTGGCCAGCAGCTCGGCATCGCGGAAATCACCAATCGAGGTGACGCCCGCCGCCGTCAACGTCACCGCGTCCTCGCGACGACGCAGCACCTTGCCATCCACATCCATCACCCGCAGCCGCCAGCGTGCATCTGCGGCAGCGCCATCATTGATCAGGCGCACCCGCGTACTACCCTCATCACGCAATGCCGCCAGCGTGACCGGCGCGAAGAAGCGCCGCGCGGCAAAATGCAATGCCTTCCAGCGACCGAAGTAGTCCACGCTGGACCATGAAGCACCCGGCCAGACGTCGTTGAGCTGCCAGTACAGCGAGCCCATGGTGTACGGCCGCGAAGCGCGATGGTGCAACGCGGCCAGCGCGATGCCATCGGCCTGCATCACCTGGCTGAGGTAGACGAAGTCCTCGAAGTCCTTCGGCGTGCCGTAGCCCAGTTCGATGTAGTGCAGCAGGCGGCTGTTGCCCTCGCCGGCCATGAATTTCTGGTGCGCGCGGATCACCGGGCTGTCGATGCGCTGCTCGGCGCGGGTGGCGATCTGGTCCACGGTGGCCAACGGCGGCCATGCCTGCAGGCCGTACTCGGACATGAAGCGCGGCGTCTCGCGCAGGTAAGCCTGCACCGGCAGCGCCGGATTGCCCCAGACCTGCCAGTAGTGCTTGTCGCCACGGGTCGAGTCGTTCGCCTTTTCGTCAAGGTCGTTGCTGGGCGAGCTGGACCAGTACGGCACGCCCAGGCCCTCCTCACTCACTACCTGACGCAGATCATTGCCGAACAGGTCGACATAGCCCTGCCAGACCTTCTCGGCAAACGCCGGGTCGGCCGCCTTCAGGTCGCGGCCGTGGCCCCAGTCCTTCCAGGCGGTTTCTTCCTCGTTGTTGCCACACCACAGCACGATGCTGGGGTGATGGCGCAGCCGGCGCACATTGTCGCGTGCCTCGGCCACCACGCTGGCACGGAAGGCCGGATCGTAGCCCGGCTGCATGCCACCACCGAACATGAAGTCCTGCCAGACCAGCAGGCCCAGTTCGTCGGCGATGTCGAAGAAGGCATCGTCCTCGTAGTAGCCGCCACCCCAGTTGCGCAGCATGTTCATGTTGGCGTCGCGTGCGGCGGTCAGCACCTGGCGCAGGCGCGCGGCATCGACGCGTGCGGGGAAGGCATCGAACGGAATGACGTTGGCGCCCTTTGCGAAGATCTCCACGCCGTTGATGACGAAAGCGAAGCCCTGCCCGCCCTTACCGTCTTCCTCGCGGCGCAGTTCAACCGTGCGCAGGCCGATACGCTGCTCGCGCACCAGCGCTGCATCGGCGCCACCGTCCAGGCGGGCCTGCACGGTGTAGCGGTCCTGTGCACCGTGGCCGACCGGCCACCAGCGCTGCGGCTTGGCCAGTTCGACCGGTACTTCGACAGCGTTCTGGCCGGGCTTCAGCAGCACCGTGCGCTGCACCTGGGCCACGCTGCGACCCTGCGGATCGCGCACATCGAGATGGACCACCGCAGAACCGGCAGCGTTACCCTGCTCCACCTGCAGCAATACCGCCAGCCTCGCCTGCTCCGCGCTCAACGCATCGGTACGCACGGCAAGATCGGTCAGGCGGTGCGCATCCCAGGCCTGCAGGTCGACCCCGCGCCACAGGCCGGCGGTGACATAGCGCGGGCCCCAGTCCCAGCCGAAATGGTAGGCCGGCTTGCGCGCGAAGTTGCCGACCATCGCTTCCTTCGGCTCATCGCCATACGGCGACGGGTAATTGCCAGCGATCTTGTGCGGCATCGCCTGCACACCCGGCAACAGCGTGCGGATCGGTGAGCGGAACACGATCTGCAGTTCATTGCCGCTCGCGCGCAGGCGCCCTTCCACGCGCGCACGCCAGGTGCGGTGCGCATTGTCCGCGCGCAGCAGCGGCCTGCCGTTGAGGCTGACTTCGGCATAGGTATCCAGCCCATCGAAGCGCAGCTCGGCATTGGGCTTGGCCAGTGTCGCCGCATCCACGTCGAAGCGGGCGCGGTACTCCCAGGCAGCCAGCCCGATCCATTGCAGCTCTGCCTCAGGCGCACCGACGTACGGATCGCGGATCAGCGCGTGGGCGAGCAGGTCGGTGTGCACGCTGCCCGGCACCTTCGCCGCACGCCACTGCTGCAGGCCCGGGTGGGCGGCGCCCTGCGCATCGCCGGGCAGCATGCGGAATTCCCATCGCGCCTGCAGCGGGGCTGCAGTTGCCGGGAAGGCGGAGACTGCGATCAGCAGCAGGAGCAGACGGACAACGAGGGAAAGACGATGCACGCGGAGCTCCTGTTTTCCGCCGGGCGTCGCCCGGCGCTACCGATTCCGGATTGCCAGGCATGGCCTGGCACTACTGCATTCAAACGATCTTCAACGCACCACGTTCAACACTTCGTAGCACGCACCCATGGTGTGGTAATCCACCTTGCCGGCCGGGCTCTTCTCGTCGCTGTACTTGCGGTTGTCGGCATCGAGGATGCGGAACCAGGCGCCGTACTGATGGTCGACGAAGTGCTCCCACGAGTACGCCCAGATGCGCTCGTACCACTGCCAGTAGCGGTCATCACCGGTGCACTTGGCCATCAGTGCGGCGGTGGCCAGCGTTTCGGCCTGCACCCAGAAATACTTGTCGTCGTCGCAGACGAAGCTGTCGCCGCCGATCGGGGCACCGTCCATGCCCGCCTGTCGGCGCGTTTCCGGTGCGAAACCGTAGTACAAGCCACCGCGCGCCTCGTCCCAGCTGCGCGCCACAGCCACATCGAACAGATGCTGCGCGGTCGGCACCAGCCAGTCGGCCTGCACGTGGCGATCGAGGATCAGCAACAGCTTGGCCCATTCGGTCTGGTGGCCGGGCTGGAAGCCCCACGGGCGGAACAGGTGCTTGGGGTCGTCCAGGTTGTAGTCCCAGTCGATCTCCCAGTTCTCATCGTAGTGCTCCCAGACCAGCCCGCCGGCCTTGGCCGCCTGGCGGCGGGTCATGTTGTCGGCCAGCTGCAGCGCACGCTCGACATAGCGCTGCTCACCACTGGCCTCGAACGCCGCCAGCATCGCCTCGCACATGTGCATGTTGGCGTTCTGGCCGCGATAGCCGGTGAAGTTCCACTGGCCATCGGCCTCGTCCTTGTACAGGCCGTGCTGTGGCTCCCAGAAGCGCGCTTCCAGCAGCTGCCAGGTTTCGTCCATCCACTCGCGGGCCTGCTCGACACCGGCCTTCAGCGCGCAACTGTAGGCCAGCAGCACGAACGCCACGCCGTAGCAGTGGTTCATGTCGTCCTCGACCTTGCCATCACGCAGGGTCCAGGCGTAGCCACCGGTGGCCGGGTTGCGGTGCACCTCGCGCAGGTAGCGCACGCCGTGCTCGACCGCCTCGCGGTACTCGGCATTGCCGAATTCGCGGTAGGCCATCGCGTAGTTGAAGACGAAGCGCGTGCTGCTCACCAGGTGGCGGTGGCTGGCATCGTAGACGCTGCCGTCATCCCGGAAGTAGTGAAAGAAGCCGCCGTCCGGATCGATGCAGCGCGGATGGTAGAACGCCATGGTATCGGCGATGTGCGCGCGCAGGAACGCGGGCGAACGGAAATCGGGCGAGGTGCTCATGCGGTAATGTCCTGTGCCTGCAGCAGCTGCTGCACTTCATCGAGCGAGGGCATTGCGGCGAACGCGCCCTTGCGGGTAACAGCCAGCGCCCCCACGGCGGCGCCGAAACGCAGCGTGGCGGTGATCGCCTCCGGGTCCTGGCAGAACGCAGCGAAACCAGCGCCCGCCCCACCGCGCTCCAGCAGGCCGACCAGCACGCCGCCGACGAAGGCATCGCCAGCAGCCGTGGTGTCGACCGTGGCCACGCGGAAACTGGTGACCGTGCCGTGGTTGTCGCGGGTGTACCAGTGCAGCGTGGCAGCACCGTCGGTGACGATGACCCAGCGCGCCTGCGCGGCCAGCAGGCGCCGCAGCACCGTCGCCTCGCCGTCACTGCCCAGCGGCGCGGCCAGGTAGTCCAGTTCCTCGCGCGACAGCTTCACCAGATCGGCGCGTTCCAGCGCCTGCCACAGGCGCGGCGTCGGATCCTCGTTCGCCGGCCACAGCGCGGGACGCAGGTTCAGATCGAGGCTGACCACCGCGCCGGCCGCACGTGCACGGTCCATGCCGGCAAAGGTCGCCTCGGCGATGCCCGGCTCGGTCAGGCTGTTGGAGCAGACGTGGAAGCACTGCGCGCTGTCGAGGCAGGCGGCCTGGAAATCGCTGTCACGGAACAGCAGGTCTGCCGCTGGCGGGCGGTAGAAGCTGAAGCTGCGCTCGCCACTGGCGTCGAGGGCGACGAAGGCCAGCGCAGTCTTCGCCGCATCGGTACGCACGATGTAATCCGTGCCCACGCCGTGCTCGACCAGGCTGTCGGCCAGGAAGTCACCGAACATGTCACGGCCGAGCATGCCGACGAACTGGGTCTTCGCACCCAGCCGCGCAGCGGCCACGGCAACGTTGGCCGGCGCCCCGCCGGCGTACTGCAGGAACGCCCGCGGCGTATCGGCCGAGGCCGGCGGCTGCGCTAGTAGATCGATCAAAATTTCGCCGAAGCAAACGATGGAACCCATTCCGGACTCAGCCTCCCTGCGTTGCGGAAGCCGGCGTACGTGCGCCGACCAGTCCGTAGAAAATGATGTAGCCGTAGCACAGCAGCGGCAGGATGAAGCTGGCCTGCACACCGATGTGGTCGGCCAGCACGCCCTGCAGGTACGGCACCACCGCACCGCCGACGATGGCCATGATCAGCAGGCTGGAACCCTTGTTGGTCAGCGGGCCCAGGCGCTCGATGCTCAGCGCGAAGATGGTCGGGAACATGATCGAATTGAACAGGCCGATCGCCACCACCGAGTACAGCGCGATGTTGCCGGAGGTCAGCATGGTCGTGACCAGCAGCCCCACGTTGACCAGCGCGAAGATCGCCAGCAGGCGGCTGGGCGAGAAGCGCGCCAGCAGCGCCGAGCCGGCGAAGCGGCCGATCATCGCCATCGTCCAGTAGGCCGACACGTAATGCGTGGCTTCCTGCTCGCTGAAGCCGCCGATGTTGGGCATCGACAGGTAGTTGACCAGGAAGCTGCCGATCGAAACTTCGGCACCGACGTAGAAGAAGATGCCCAGCACACCCAGCAGCAGGTGGCGCTTGCGCAGCGCATCCAGGTAGCTGTGGTGGTGGCCCTGGTCGGCCTGCTCGGTGGCGTCGCTCAGTGCCGGCAGGCGGAACAGGTATACGAACAGCGCCAGCAGCACCAGCGCAACGGCCAGCCCCACGTACGGGCCCTGCACGGCCTGCGCCTCGGCGGCACGGTAGGCCAGCTGTTCGGCGGCCGGCAGTGCCGCGATGTCATCGGCACTCTTCACCGTGTTGGACAGGATCAGCATGCCGCCGAAGATCGGGGCGATGGCCGTGCCCAGCGAGTTCAGTGCCTGCGCCAGGGTCAGGCGACTGGAGCTGGTCTGCTCCGGGCCCAGCAGCGCGACGTAGGGATTCGCAGCAACCTGAAGCACGGTGATGCCGGTGGCCAGAACGAACAGTGCGCCCAGGAAGGCGCCATACACGCGCAGCTCGGCCGCCGGCCAGAAGCCCAGCGCACCGATACCGGCAATCACCAGGCCGGCCACGATGCCCTTCTTGTAGCCCAGCGCCGCCACCAGCCGACCCGCCGGCAGCGACATCAGGAAATAGGTGCCGAAGAAGGTGAACTGCACCAGCATCGCCTTGGCGTAGTTCAGCTCGAACACCGCCTTCAGGTGCGGGATCAGGATGTCATTGAGGCAGGTCAGGAAGCCCCACATGAAGAAGATCGTGGTGACCACGGCCAGCGCCTTGCCGTTGGTGACGGCAGGTGCGTTGCCCGAAGATCCCGTTGGACGGGGCGTTGCGGAGATCGGCATGCGGTACGCGCCTCGATGCGCGGAAGGTCGTTGTTGCGTGGAAGGGGGGTATGGAATAAATCAGTTCGGTCGTGCGGCACTGCTTTCGCGGATGCGCAACTGCACCGGCGCGACCGTGCGCCGTGGCGGCGCGTCCGGTTCGTCCAGTCGTTGCAGCAGCAGCGCCGCAGCTTGCCGGCCCCGCTCGCGCGGATCGGCGGTGAGCGTGGTCAACGGCGGCACCGCCACCGCAGCCTCGGAAATATCGTCGAAGCCGGTAACGGCAAAGTCACCGCCCGGACGGATGCCCCGTGAATTCAAGCCCAGCATCAGGCCCAGCGCGACGGTGTCGTTGTAGCAGACCGCCGCACTCGGCCGATGGCCATCGGCAAACAGCTCATCGGTGCGCGCTGCCGCTTCCAGGCGGTTCGGCGCCGACTCGATCATCCAACCCGGCGGCAGCGACAGCCCGGCCTCGGCCAGCGCCTGCTGGAACCCGGCGCGGCGCTGGTGGCAGGAACTGGATGCGGCGTGGCCGCCGAAGAAGGCGATCTGGCGATGGCCGCGCTCGATCAGGTGACGCGTGGCCAGATAGGCGCCGTGCTGGTTGTCCAGGGTCAGGAAGTCCCAGTCGGCCCCTTCCAGTTCGCGGTTGAACAGCAGCACGTTGGCATTGGCACCCAGTGCCTGTCGCAACTGCACGGTATCGCTGCCCTCGGCCGGCGACAGGATCAGGCCGGCCGGGGTGTGCTCCATCAACGTGGACAGCACCGCCTGCTGGCGCTCCGGCGATTCGCCAGTGCTGCCGAGCAGGGTCACGTAACCGCGTCCGCCCAGCGCCTCGTCCACGCCGGACGCGAATTCGGCGAAGAACGGGTTGGAAAGATCGTTGATCACCAGCGCGATGCTCGACGAGGTACGTCGGCGCAGGTTGGCGGCAGCGCGGTTGTAGACATAGCGCTGCCGGCGCAGCTCGGCCTCGACCTTGGCACGGGTATCGACGTTGACCAGCGGGCTGCCGCGCAACACCAGCGACACGGTCGCCCGTGACACGCCAATGGCACGCGCGATGTCGGTCACCGTCACTGCCTTGCCGGCGCGCTTGCTGGGACTGCTGCCGTTGTCGTTCATCGTCTTCCCGGACTCCGCTGGAGGCTCAAGCCTAATGGATCAGGGCCGTGTCGTGCCGTGCCGTTCGCTGGGTCACCGCGAACGGCACAGTCCGGCTCAGCGCAGCTGGCTACCCGGTGCCGCGCACCAGGACACCGGCAGGTCCTTCACCGCCGTACCCCAGCCCTGCTCCGGGGCCTTCGCGTCAAGCGCGAACTGCAGGCGCGGGCCCTGCTGCAGCTGGTTCCAGTCCAGCCAGACCGGCGCATGCGCCTGGCCATCGACCTGCACGCCCTGAACGTACTGCAGGCGGCGGCCATCGGCACCCGGCGCGTCGATGCGCAGCGTCCGGCCATTGCCCATGTCCAGTTCCACCTTGCTGAAGCGCGGGGTGTGCAGCAGGAACTGGCCGCTGCCCGGCACCGCCGGATACACGCCGATGGCGCTGAAGAGATACCAGGCCGACATCGTGCCGAGGTCGTCGTTGCCGGTCACGCCATTGGGCGCATTGGTGAACAACTGCTGCGCGGCACGCACCACGGCCGCGGTCTTCCACGGCTGGCCGATCAGCGTGTACAGCCACGGCGAGTGCAGGTCAGGCTCGTTGTTCGGGTTGTAGCGGAACTGGTTGTAGTAGCTGTACGGCCCGACCACCCACTCCTTGCGGGCGGCATTGAGCGGATCGGCCTGCAGCGCGTCCATGGCGAAGAACGCGTCGAGGCGGCGGCCGGCCTGTTCGCGGCCCTGCATCGCTTCGACCAGCCCCGGCACGTCCTGCTGCGCCAGCCACTGGTACTGCCACGCCGTGCCCTCATGGAAACCGTGGTGCGAGCGCGGGCTGTAGTGGCCATCGGCCGGGGTGTACCACTGGCCGTCCTCGGTGCGCGGGCGCGGGAAACCGGTAAAGCCGGTCTCGGCGTCGCGCACCTGCGGGTCCCACACCTTGCGCCAGTTGCGGCCGCGCTCACGCAGCGTCGCCGCGTCCTGCGCATGGCCGAGGCCATCGGCCATCTGCGAAAGCGCACAGTCGGCCAGTGCGTATTCCAAGGTAGCCGAACCGCCGTGGTGCGGATCGACGTCCATGCCCTTGGACGGGAACGCGCGGTCGTAGACCACATAGCCCTTGTCCAGGTAGGTCGGGTTGCCGGAACGGCCGGCCATGCGTGAGTTCAGCGGCGGCGTGCCGAAGGCATTGCGGCGCAGCGCATCCCAGGCCTGCGATTCACGGCCCTTGAGCGCACCGAAGCGCCACAGGTCGACCATGAACGGGGTGACCGGATCGCCGGTCATGATGTTGGTCTCGAAGTTGGCATAGCCCCAGCGCGGCAGCCAGCCGCCCTGCTCGTCGATCGCCAGCAGGGTACGGCCGATGTCGCGCGCCACGTCCGGGCGGGTCAGTGCCAGCCACTGGTTCTGCGCGCGGTAGGTATCCCACAGCGAGAAGTACTCGTAGTAGGTCCAGCCATCGGCACGGTGGATGCCATCGTCATAGCCGCGGTAGCGGCCGTCGGCGTCGTTGCCGGTCATCGGCTGCAGCAGCGCGTGGTAGACCGCGCTGTAGAACACAGCGCGGTCGTCGGCGGTGCCGCCCTGCACGCGCACCCGGCCCAGCTGCTCGCGCCACGACTGCTGGGACAGCGCCCGCATCCGATCGAAACCGAGCAGCGCGCCGCCCTGCATGCCTTCCGCGCGCAGGTTGATGCGCGCGCCTTCGGCATCCACATGCGATATCGCGCTGATCGCCGTTACCGACTGGCCCTTGGCGAGGTCGAAGCTGAGCCAGGCACCATTCGGCTTCTGTTCGCCTTCCATGCTGTGGCGCGCACCCGGCAGGCCGCCGCCCTCGCCCCAGGTGCCATGCGCCTTGAACGGGCGGTCGAACTCGATGCGGAACCAGGTGGTGTACTGATGGCCGCCGCAGAAACTCTTGGTCACCAGCTTGCCCTCGACCACGCGGTCGCCGACCACATCGACCACGCTGCCGATCACCGAGTGGCGTTCGTTGGCCTGGCCGACGTTGACCAGCACGTGGCCCTCGCCCTGGCGCTGGCTGAAGGTGTAGCGCTCGGCCGCGGCACGTGTACGCGCGGTGGCCTCGGCATCGATGCCGCCGTAGCTGGTCAGGCGCACCTTGTAATAGCCGGCCTGGCCGATCTCGCCGTCATGCGTGTACGAAGCGGCATAGGTCTTGTGGTTGAAGTTCTTGGCATCAGCAGTATCGAAATCGCCGCCCGGACCGATGCTGCCGGTGACCGGCAGGATCGACACCTGCCCGCCCTGCTCCCAGCAACCGGCGCCGGAGATGAAGGAGTGGCCGAAACCGCGGATCTTCTCGTCGTCGTAGCGCCAGCCCGAATAGTGGCTGCCGATCGGGCTGACCTGGATCAGGCCGAACGGTGCCGATGCGCCGGGGAAGGTATTGCCGTCGTCCTTGCTGCCGATGAAGGTGTTGACCTCGCGCTCCAGCGCCGCCGGTGCGGCTTGCAGCAGCATCGGCATGGCCGAAAGCGCCAGCAGACAGGCCAGGCGCGCCAGCGGGCGGGAGGACAATGGGACGGCGGGAGCGGACGGCACTGGACGCATGTCGGGTTCCTGTAGTCGATGACGCGGAGGCAGACGGCCGGGGCCGTCCGGCACCGTTCCGCTGAGCCCTGCCCTGACCTGCAGAGAGCTCCCCCTGGAATGACGCCCGACCCACCAGACCGTGGATTTAGATCGATTCAAGTAGAGCATGCGGATTCAGCCGAATGCATTCTGCGGCGCAGCATGAGAGGGGGTGTTCGGCAGGGCTGCGCCCTGCACCTGCCGAAGCCGAAGCAACAGCAAAAGCCGACTATCCGTGGGATGGCGGGGTGGGTCCGGTTGCGGGGGACGCCGTAAACCCGTCCCTGGGGCTTGGCCGCGGCATCCATGCCGCGGACACCCCCGCAACCGGACCCACCCCGCCTTCGACAGATTTCCGCGATCTGTAGATCCACGCCATGCGTGGATGAATCTCTGTCGGATATCGAAATCGATTGGGGTCAGATCCGTTTTCCAAAGGAAAACGGATCTGACCCCAGGACCCCATGTAGTTCCAGGATCAGTCCAACCGTCACCGGGAAACTGTCAAAGGTGGGGCGATGTGGGCTGGCAGGACCGTTGGCGCCATGGATGGCGCCATCGAGCCCCCAGGGGTGAGGGCGCTTTGCTTGCGAAGCACTGCTTCGCAAGCGCCCGAACGCACAGCCGCCAGCGGCTGGGCCGGACCCCGGAAGGGGGGTTTACGGCGTGTCCTGCCAGCCCACACCGCCCCACCAAACCAGCAGAAAACCAGAGCCGCTTTGGCTTTGGGTTGTTGCCGGCCAGCGGCCGGCACACCGCGGGTGCAGGGCGCAGCCCTGCCGACCCACCCTCCCCTGCGCACGAAAACGATTTCACTGTTTTCAGCAAACCGTCATCCCTTCGCCACGCCAGTACCATATTGCGGAGCAGCATGCGCCCACGGGCGACCCATGCTAAAAAACGCCCGCCCATCGCTTAGATCGATCCAAGACGACATTGCGATGGCCGGGAGTTGGGGGAGCGGCAACAGGACGTACCAGGCCACGCGCACGGTGCAACTGCCACCGCATGGCGATAGCGACAATGTCACTTCAAATTAGATCGATTCAAGTTGTCCGTGCCACGTCACCGGATCAATCCAGGAGAGAGGGAGAGATGGGAATGAAGCATTCAACACGTACGCATGGCCAGGACGCACTGTCGCTGGCCATCGCGCTGGCCCTGGCCGCCGCCGTCGTTCCGGCCGGCGCCGCCGCGCAGCAGGCAACCACCAGCGGCTCGCAGGAAGCCACCAACCTGGACAGCGTCCAGGTCACCGGCTACCGCTACGCCATCGAAAAGAGCCTTGAGCAGAAGCGCGACGCCAACGCCGTTGTCGAAGTGATCACCGCCGAGGACGTCGGCAAGTTCCCCGACAAGAACGTGGCCGACGCACTGCAGCGCGTGCCCGGCGTGGTCATCACCCGCAGCGGTGGTGAAGGCAAGAGTGTCAGCGTGCGCGGCCTTGCGCCGGACCTGACCCTGACCCAGTTGAATGGCAACTACGTGGCCACGTCGGAAACCAACGACGAAGCCACCCGTTCGTTCAACTACACCCTGCTGCCGTCGAACATGCTGTCCAGCGCCGAGCTGTTCAAGTCGCCGGAAGCACGCATCGACGAAGGCGGCATCGGCGGCACGGTCATCCTGCACACCCGCCGTCCGCTGGACATGGAGTCCAACTCGGGCTTCGTCACGCTCGAGGGCACCTCCTCCGATACCCACCACGATATCGACCCGCAGGCCTCGGCCCTGTATTCGTGGCACAGCAAGGATGAGCGTTTCGGCGTGCTGGTCGGCGTGACGCAGCAGAAGCGCACGACCCGTACCATGGAAGCCAGCACCGAGGACTACCAGTGGTACGGCGCCGGCAAGGCACGCGACGCCTATGGCAACGTGCAGCAGCAGGACGGCATCCACTACTGGTGGGGCAAGTCCGGCTTCAACAACCAGACCGGCGGCAACTACAGCGACTTCTTCATGCCGACCTCGGTCAACTTCGCCGTGAAGGAAGAAAAGCGCGAGCGCAAGGGCGGCCAGCTGACCTTCCAGTTCAAGCCGGTCGACAACGTCACGATGACCGCCAACTACTTCCGCTTCGAGCTGCAGGGTGACTACACCCAGAACATGCTGAAGATTCCGGAATGGAGCATGGCCCGCTTCAACGGCGATGGAAACTGGGCCGGCGGCCGCCTGCTCAACGGCCTGGATTTCGACCCCAGCGGCAACACCGTCACCGGTGCCCAGTTCGAAAAGCTGGCCGGAAAGGCCTACTACTGCAGCGAAGACCAGGCCAAGGCCGCCGGCCTCAAGCCCGGCGGCTGGGGCCCGGACGACTGCACGATTCCGACACCGCAGCTGACCGGTGGCTACAGCAAGGAAAAGGCGCTGTCGCAGACCGCCGACCTGACCATCGACTGGGACATCAGCCCGCTGTGGAAGGCCTCGTTCACCGGTGGCCGCACCTGGTCTGAAGGTGGTCCGTCGATGAACTTCCGCATGTCGGCCAAGCCGCGCCGCAAGGTCGGCAACGACTACCTGTCCGGTAACCAGTACAGCGCATGGGACCTGACCGGCACGCCGTCTGCCACCTTCTCGCCCGACCTGCAGCAGCAGCTGATGAACGGCATCGCCGAAGTCGACACCGGCTCGACCGATTCGTCGTGGAAGCGCACCGAGGTCAAGCAGAACTACTTCCAGGCCGACGTGACCAAGCTGTTCGAGTCCGGTTGGCTGGATTCGATCCAGTTCGGTGCCAAGTACCGTGATGGCAAGGTCCACCGCAACACCGGCAACACCTACTGGGTATGCCCGGGCCGTGACCCGGCCGACTATGACAACAGCCGCTACCAGAGTGGCTGCGATCCGACTGCCGGCGATGCGCAGCCCGACTTCTTCCTGTCGAACCCGATCAGCAACATTGCCGGTGGCTTCAATGCCAACGTGTTCCCGGGCATCAACTACCCGGCGTACATCGACTATCTGAACAAGACCTACGGTGGTTCGCACAACCGTACCGAGGAAGACTTCGTCTACAACGTCAACGAGAAGATCTACTCCGGCTACTTCCAGGCCAACTTCCGCACCGAGCGCCTGCGCGGCAATGTCGGCGTGCGTGTGGTGCGCACCAAGCAGTTCGCGCAGTCTTCCGACTCGATCGAGAAGTTCAACGACTACTTCCTGGACAACGCGTCCGGCGCGCCGATGGCGTGCACCGACCCCGCCGCTGCGGCCTACCCGACCTACAGCTGTGAGAGCGGCTTCGTGCGCCTGCCGCATGACCTGGCGCAGAGCAAGACCTACAGCCTGATCGGCGTGGACCGCACCTACACCGACGTGCTGCCGAGTTTCAACATTGCATGGGACATCACCGACACGCTGGTGCTGCGTGGTGCCGCATCGAAGGTGATCGCCCGCCCTGGCTACACCGACATCGCAGCACCGGGCGCGCTGAGCTACTACAGCGAGGAGTACGTCAATGATCGCCGCGTTGCCGGTGGCGCATCGACCGCAGGCTGGGTCGGCCAGGGCAGCAACAAGCAGCTGGAGCCGTTCAAGGCCACCCAGTTCGACCTGGGCCTGGAGTGGTACTTCCAGCCTGGCGCGGTCGCCGGCGTCAGCCTGTTCCGCAAGAACGTGGACAACTTCACCCTGCCGGTGGTGCGCGACACGCCCATGGTCATCAACGGTGAAGCGGTGAACGTGCAGCGCTACGAGACCCAGGCCAATGGCCGCGATGGTGTGTCGCAGGGCGTCGAGCTGTATGGCCAGTACACCTTCGATTTCGGCTTCGGCGTGCAGGCCAACTACACCTACAACGACACCAACCTGGCTTCCATTGTTCTGGACGGGCAGGAAATCGGCTCCTCGCCGCTGGTCGGCAGCGCCAAGAACCAGGCCAACGTGACGGTCTTCTACGAGAACGAGAAGTTCCTCGCGCGCGCCTCGTTCAACCGTCGCGGCCAGGTGGTCGGTGGGCTCAACAATGGCCTCACCGTCTACACCGAGCCGTATGACCAGCTGGACCTGAACGTGGCCTACAACCTGACTCCGGACTGGACCCTGACCGCCTCGGTGATCAATGCCACCAAGTCCGAGCAGCGCGTGCACCTGGGAAGCGACACCAAGGCACGCCTGGTCTCCAATACCTATGCAGGCCGCCAGCTGTACTTCGGCGCTACCTGGAAGTTCTAAGGCAACACCGGGTTGCCCGGGCGCGCCCCGGTGCAACCCACGCCCCGCCCTGGCGGGGACGTTCCTCCACGGCAGCCGCGCTGGTACAGGTGGCTGCCGTTTTTTTTGTCGGCGCCTTGCCTTTCGTTCAGCCCGGCGCTTGACCCTGACATCGTTGGAAGGTGCACACTGACTCCACCCCAAGAGCACCGAAGGAGCTACAGATGGAATTCCATGTCGATGGCATGACCTGCGGCGGCTGCGCGCGCAGCGTGACCCGTGCGATCCAGCAGATCGATCCCAACGCCAGCGTGGTCGCCGACCCGCCGACCGGCCTGGTCAAGGTGCAGACCACCGCATCGCAGGAAGACGTCTTCGCCGCAGTGAACGACGCAGGCTTCCCGCCGCGTACTGCCTGATCCCCTGCCCCCGTCTCACACAGGAAAGCCCGCCCGGTGCCGCTGCACCCGGCGGGCTTTTTCATGCATGCGATATCGAGTCAATGCTTGTGCGTACGGCGCCGCACCGCACCGGTCTTGGCGGTATCGACCGGTACCGGCGTCTCATCGTCCTCACCCAGCCGCTGTAGGATCGGGCACTCCGGGCGCTCGTCGCCGGCACAACAACTGATCAGCGATTTCAGCGTGTCGGCCATCTGCCGCATGTGCTCGATGCGCTGTTCCAGATCGGCAATGTGCTGTTCGGCCAGGTGCTTCACGTCGGCGCTGTGCCGCGAGGTGTCATTCCAGAGGCCCAGAAGATCAGTGATCTCGGCCACCTGGAAGCCGAGATCGCGCGCGCGGCGAATGAAGCGCAGACGGTGGATGTCCGCCTGCGAATACGCCCGGTAGCCCGACTCGGTTCTATCAGCGGCGGGAATCAGACCGATCTGTTCGTAGTAGCGGATCATCTTCGCCGACACGCTGGAGGCCTTGGCAGCTTCACCGATGTTCATACGGATCTCCTTCAATGGGTCGCTGCGGCGGCATCCGCCATCGGTGGCTGGAAGCGGCGCAGGCGCAGCGCGTTGCCCAGCACGAACACGCTGGACAGTGCCATCGCACCGGCCGCGAACACCGGCGACAGCAGCATGCCCCAGACCGGATACAGCACGCCGGCCGCCACCGGAATCAATGCGGTGTTGTAAGCGAAGGCCCAGAACAGGTTCTGGCGGATGTTGCCCAGCGTTGCCTTCGATAGTGCAATGGCATTCGGCACGCCCTGCAGGTTGCCCGACATCAGCACCACATCGGCCGACTCGACCGCGATATCGGTGCCGGTGCCGATGGCCAGGCCGACATCGGCCTCGGCCAGCGCCGGCGCATCGTTGATGCCGTCGCCGACGAAGGCGACATGGCCATGTGTGGCCTTCAAGCGGCGCACCGCCTCGACCTTGCCTTCCGGCAGCACCTCGGCCACCACTTCGTCGATGCCGAGCTGGCGCGCGATCGCCTGCGCGGTACCAGCATTGTCACCGGTGATCATCGCCACCTTAAGGCCAAGCTGATGCAGTGCCGCGATTGCGGCCGGCGTGCTCGGCTTGATCGGATCGGATACCGCGATGATTGCGGCCAGGCGGCCGTCGATGGCGGCATACAGCGGCGACTTGCCCTGGGTGCCCAGTTCTGCCGCCAGCGTCGCAAACAAAGTGATGTCCACGCCCAGGTCGCGCATGAAGCGATCGGCACCGACCTCCACCCGCGCACCATCAACGTTGGCACGCACGCCCATGCCGGTGACCGATTCGAAATCGACCATCGACGGCAGCGCGATGCCCTGCTCGGTGGCTGCATCGACGATGGCGCGGGCAATCGGATGCTCCGAGCGCGACTCCACCGCCGCCACCGCCGCCAGCACCGTGCCGTGATCAAAACCGCTGGCGATCTCCAGATCGGTCAAGCGCGGGCGGCCCTCGGTCAGCGTACCGGTCTTGTCCACCGCCACCACCTGCGCGTCCTTCAGCAGCTGCAGCGCCTCGCCCTTGCGGAACAGCACGCCCATTTCGGCGCCACGGCCGGTCCCGACCATGATCGAGGTCGGCGTCGCCAACCCCATCGCGCACGGGCAGGCAATGATCATCACCGCCACCGCATTGACCAGCGCGAAGCTCAGCGCCGGTGACGGGCCGAAGATCAACCAGACCAGGAAGGTCGCCAGCGCGGCCAGCATCACCGCCGGCACGAACCACAGCGTGACCTTGTCGACCACCGCCTGGATCGGCAGCTTCGAGCCCTGCGCCTGTTCGACCATGCGGATGATCTGCGCCAGCATGGTCTGCGCGCCCACCGCCGTGGCACGTACCGTCAGTGCGCCCTTCTGGTTGACCGTACCGCCCACTACGCTGCTGCCCGGCTGCTTCTGGACCGGGATCGGCTCGCCGCTGATCATCGATTCGTCGATGTAGCTGCGGCCTTCAACCACCTCGCCATCGACCGGCACGCGCTCGCCCGGCCGCACTTCCACCATGTCGCCGCTCTGCACTTCATTGACCGGGATGTCGACGGTGCGGCCGTCACGGATCACATGGGCGACCTTGGCCTGCAGGTTGACCAGACGCTTGATCGCTTCGGAGGTACGGCCCTTGGCGCGGGCCTCGAGGAAGCGGCCGAGCAGGATCAGCGCGACGATGACTGCTGCCGCTTCGTAGTAGACGTTCACCGTGCCCGGCGGCAGCAGCCGCGGCGCAAAAGTCGCCACCACCGAGTAGCCAAACGCCGCGGCGGTGCCCACCGCTACCAGTGAATTCATGTCCGGCGCCAGCCGCAGCAGTGCCGGGAACCCCTTCTGGTAGAAACGGCGGCCGGGAATGGCCAGCACCAGCAGGGTCAGTACGAACTGCAGGTACCAGCTGGCCTGCATGCCGATGGTGGCCATCACCCATTCGTGCATGCCGGGAATCAGGTGCGAGCCCATCTCCAGCACGAACACCGGCAGCGCCAGCGCGGTCGCCACGATCAGGTCGCGCTTCAGTTCGGCGCGCTCGGCATCCTTCTTTTCAGCGGCTTCATCATCGGACTGCACACCGGCCTCGATCGGGCGGGCGGCGTAGCCGACCTTGTCGATGGCCGCAACCAAGGCGGCCGTATCAGTCACGCCGCGCACGGTCGCACGCTCCGTGGCCAGGTTCACGCTGGCCTGGCTCACGCCTGGCACCGCCAGCAGCGCGCGCTCCACGCGGCCCACGCAGGAGGCGCAGGTCATGCCTTCCACGGCCAGTTCAACGGTGGCGGGGGGCACGTCGTAGCCCACCCGCTCCACCGCCTGGATCAACGCGGCCCGATCGACCGGACCGGACGGGCGGATATCCGCGCGCTCGGTGGCCAGATTGACCGAAACACTGCCCACGCCTTCGACCCTGGACAGCGCCGCCTCGACCCGGCCGACACAGCTGGCGCAGGTCATGCCCTCGATGGGCAGGCTGATGGTGGAGGGGCTGGCGGGGACGGCAGCGGTGCGCGGCGTGCTCATGATCGGATTCCCGGGATTCCTTCTGGATGCGGACAGGCTAAACCTTGCCATCGTGGGAAGGTCAAATCCAGCCACCCCGGGGTTCATGCTGGGGTTCATCCACGCATGGCGTGGAACTGCTGAGCGGACGGAGGCGCCAGGCGGATCAGGCCCGGCGCCCCCTGCGGGTCTGCTCAGAAGGTGAACACGTACTCCAACGCGAACTCGCGGCCGACCGCGCCAAGCAGGCGGGTCGGGGCGAAGTCGTAATCCAGCTTGTACGGGTCCTTGTGGTTCCAGCTGGCAGAGTTGAAGGCGTTGTTGACGTACACGTTTACCTTCGCGTGTTCGGTCACCTGGTAGCCCACGTTGAAGTTCCAGGTGATGAACGGCCCCACTCGACCGTAGTAGCGCGCCGTCTGCTGCCCGGCATTGGGGTTCGGGTTCGGCGAGCCGTCCGGACGTGTCGCCGGCTCCAGGCAGTTCAGCGACGGGCTGTCGCTGGGCACGTAGCCGTCGGCGAACGGCAGGCAGCCGCCGGGGTTGTCCAGGCGGTCGGTGCCCCAGTGGTAGCGCACGCCCGGCACCGAGCCCACGCGGTCGGCATAGACATTGGCATTCCAGTTGCCGCGCTGCCAGGCCAGGCTCGCGCGCAGCTTGCTGCGCAGGTCGCGGTCGCGGCGTTCCGGATTCGGGTCGTTGGCGTAGCGCTGTTCCTTGGTCGAGATCTGGTTGGTGTAGTTCAGGCCCAGCTGGAAGCTGCCCCACTGCGCGGTTTCCAGGCGATAGCGTGCGGTCAGGTCGACACCACGCACTTCGCGGCTGGCCAGGTTGAACGGGCCGCGCTCGATCGACACCAGGCGGCCGCTGCTGTCACGGTTCACGCGGGCCAGGATGCCGGCGCAGTATTCGCCACCGGCCGGATTGGCCCATGGCGTGCCATCGATGTTCTTGCCGGTCAGGCAGCCGGCCTCGCTGGCCAGCACCTCATCGGCGCCGACGTCGACGATCATGTCTTCCAGCTTGATCGCCCAGTAGTCGGCACTGACCGACAGGTTCGGCATCACGTCCCAGACGAAACCGACCGTCCACGAATCACCGGTTTCCGAGCGCAGCAGCGGCGTGCCACGCCGGTTCACGTCGAAGGTGTACCAGACATCGGTGTTGCCCACGCCGCAGTTGTTGACCAGGTACGCGCCACTCTGGATGCAGCGCAGGCGGTCATAGGTCTGCACTTCGGAGCTGCTCGGCTGGCCCAGCAGGTAATGCATGTCCGGCGCATGGAAGCTGGTGGCATAGGAGCCACGCACCAGCAACGATTCAACCGGGCGCCATTCCAGGCCGACGTTCCAGGTGGTTTCCTTCTGGCTGCCGATGTCCAGTGCTTCGCTGCTGTCGTCGGCCTTGTAGTTGCCATAGCGGTCATAGCGCGCGGCCGCAGTGGCGGTCACGCTGTCCAGCAGCGGAATCTTGAATTCGACGCCGGCCGAATAGCGGGTGCGCTCGCCGCCACCGCGATCGACGTTCTGCAGGTCGAAGTCGATGCCTGCGCGTGGGTCGGGGCTGAGGTGATAACCCTGCTGCGCGACTTCAGCCACCGCGGCGAACGAGATCGGGCCGGCCCAGCCCTGGAACAGTTCGCCGGTGATATCCGCCGAGGCCTGGTTGACCCAGGACGCCGCACGGTTCTTCGCCACCGTACCCATCTGCCAGTACTGGTCCGGCGTCAGCGGATTCCACCAGCGCGATTCGTTCAAGGCGTAGATCGCCTCGCCATCGGCCGTGGTGCCCAGCTTCGGGCCGAGGAAGTAGTTGTACGACTTCTGCTTGTCGACCACGTTCTGCCGTTCTTCCACGCGGTAGTACGAGCGCCCCACCGTGGCGCTCCAGTCGAAGCGGTCGGCGAGGCGGCCACGCAGGCCGGCGCTCCAGTCCCAGGACAGTTCGCGGTTGGTGTTGCGCAACGTATCCAGCCCGCCAACCTCATTCGGGGTGAACTGGCGCACGCCAAGAATCGGACGGTTGCGGTTGGCGTCCCAGTAGTAGCCGTTGTCATCGTCGATCAGCGACACGCCGGGCGGATTGGTGCCCCAGATCGCTTCGGAACGGTAGACCGCCAGATTGGTCCAGGCCTGCAGGTCGTTGCTGAAATCGAAGGTGGCATACAGGTTGCCGGACACGTTCTCGGCACCGCCGGTGAGCAGCCAGTTGGCGTAGTCGGCGCTCATGCCGCACAGGCGGCCGGTGTTGGTGATGGTGTTGGCGGCGTAGTTGTAGACCAGTCGATCGGCGGTGTAGTACTCACTGCCGAACTTCTCGCAGGTGCCGGTGGGCGGCGCCAGGCGCTGGCCCGTGGTCGGATCGATCAACGCCAGTCCGGCGGTAGGACGGAAGCCGACCTTGCGTTGTTCCATGTTCCAGGACGGGTACGGCGCATCATCGGCATCGTCCATCTGCGGGCGGTCACGGCCGAACAACGGATCGCGCTTGGTGTACTGCAACGCGTAGGTCACGCTCCAGTTGTCACCGGTCTTGCCGCCGGCCCAGGACAGGTCCCAGGTGTCGCGCCCACCCTCGGTGGAGGTGCCGCCACGCACGCGCACCTCGTCGCCGTCGTAGTTGGTCTTCAGGATGACGTTGACCACGCCGGCGATCGCATCCGAGCCATAGATGGCCGAGGCGCCACCGGTCAGCACTTCGATGCGCTCCACCGCCGCGGCCGGAATGTTGCCGTAGTTGGAGAAGTTGGTTTCACCGCCATAGGGCAGCGGGTAGTCGGCCACGCGACGGCCGTTGACCAGCAGCAGCGAGCGGTTCGGGCCCATCCCGCGCAGGTTCAGGCCGCTGGCATTAGGCGTGTGCGAGCCCCACTGCGAGGCAGCTTCAACAGTGCCGGTCGCTTCGGTGAGGGTCTTCAGCGCGTCGTACACGCTGACAAAGCCTTCCTTCTGGATCTGCGCGGCGGTGATCACGTTGACCGGCGCCGGGCCTTCGACGCTGGCGCGCTTGATGCGCGAGCCGGTGACGGTGACCGCGTCGAGATCCTTGGTGGATGAACTGGCGGCCTCCTGCGCGCTGGCAGCCAGGGGCAACAGGGCCAGGACCAGGGCCTGGGACAGCAGGTGACGACGCTTGCGGACGATCTGAGCCATGGGTGGTTGCTCTTCGAAAGTGTGGACGCACGGACGGGTGGTGGCGCGGCACTACAGCTGATCCGGGCACCTGGATCGGTTCAAGACCGTCCCGACGCCCTCCCCTGTGGATCGATCCAAACTAAAGCACAGCTGAACCACGCTGGGCATGCGGCGACGCAGCAATGCCCGGTGCAATGCCGCTATCGGCCGCAGGTATCAAGAACAATCAAAGGGTTGCGAAACATCGCTGAGAGAACAGCGCACACGTCAATGACACGATCGCGACAATCGCGCGCGGAACGTATTTGTCCGGCGCAAGCCAGCGTCCGGGGTCGGATCCCCTCGCAGAGGGGCTCTGACCCGATTGCGTCGGGTGGGGTCAGAGCCCTTCTGCGAAGGGATCCGACCCCGGGCAGCTCTCAGCCGTCCAGCGCCTGTCGCAGCGCGGCCACGGTCGCGGTGGCGGTCTGGCTCCAGTCCGGGTCCAGCCCGCGCAGGTCCGGGTTCTGGAACTGCATGGCCGAGCGCCGCAGGCCTTTGGCCGAGGCGTGCAGTTCGGTGCAGCCGCTGCGTCGTGCGACGGCGGCGACATTGGCCGGGCCCAGCCCGGCGCCGGCCATCACCGTGATACGTCCCGCCGCCTGGGTGACCAGGCCTGCCAGCACGTCGGCACCGGCCTCGGCACTGACCTGGCCGCCCGAGGTCAGCACGCGCTGGCAACCCAGTTCGATCACCTGTTCCAGTGCCGCCGGCAGATCGCGGGCGGCATCGAAGGCGCGGTGGAAGGTCACCTGCAGCGGCCCGGCAGCCTGCACCAGTTCACGGCACAGCGCCACGTCGATGCCGCCCTGCACATCCAGCGCACCGATCACCACGCCATCGCAGCCGAGCGCGCGGCACTGCGCGATGTCACGCAACATCAGTTCGGTTTCCAGCGCGTCGTAGTGGAAGTCGCCCGGGCGGGGTCGCACCAGCACGAACAGCGGAATCGACAGGCGTTCGCGCGCAATCGCGATGGTGGCGAACGACGGCGTGGTGCCGCCCTCGGCCAGGTTGTCGAACAGCTCGATGCGGTCGGCGCCGCCGGCCTGGGCGGCCAGCGCCGAGGCCAGCGAGTTGCTGGCGATCTCCAGGGTCAGCCGCGTGCTCACGCCTGGGTGCTCGTGTAGATCGACGGCGAGTCGCGCAGGTCATCCTGGCGCTGCCCATCGCACACGGCGTAGACGAAGCCGCGATGCAGCGCGTAGGCGCCCACCTCGCCCTGCTTGTTCATGGCCAGGAAGCACACCTGCAGCGTTCTGCTAGCTTCCGGGCGCTTGCGCACCACGCGGTCGATGGCTTCGCGGCAAGCCTGCGCCGGCGAGCGCCCCTGGCGCATCAGCTCGACCACCAGGAACGACGCGGCGTTGCGGATCATCTCCTCGCCCACGCCCGAGGCAGTGGCCGCGCCCACGTCGTTGTCGACATACAGGCCGGCACCGATGATCGGGCTGTCGCCGACCCGGCCGTGCAGCTTCCAGGCCATGCCGCTGGTGGTGCAGGCACCGGCAAGGTGGCCCTTGGCATCCAGCGCCAGCATGCCGATGGTGTCGTGGTTGTCGCTGTTGCCGGGAATACCACGGCGCTCGGCGTTGATCTGCGGCTGATACTTCTCCGTCTTCAGCCACTCGCGCCAGGCCGCTTCGGCCTGCGGCGTCAACAGGTGCCTGCGCTCGAAACCCTGCTGCATCGCGAACTGCTGCGCGCCCTCGCCCACCAGCAGCACGTGTGGGCTGTTCTCCATCACTTTGCGGGCCACCGACACCGGATGCAGGATGTCGACCAGCGCGGCCACGGCGCCACAACGGCCATCGCCATCCATGATGCTCGCGTCCAGGCTCAGCACGCCGTCGCGATCCGGGTTGCCACAATGGCCGACGGTGGGGTTGCACAGCTCGCTCTCGGCCCAGCGTGCGCCTGCTTCCACCGCATCCAGCGCGCTGCCGCCCTGCGCCAGTACCTTCCACGCGGCCTGGTTGGCCGGTACGCCGAAGTCCCAGGTCGAAACCACCTTGGCCCCACCCTGCGTGCGCGCCTGCACGCCCGGCAAGGCCGCCATGCCTGCAGCCAGTGCACCGGCCTGCAGGAACTGCCTGCGATCCACCATCTTCCCCTCCCAGTCTGCAATGCACGGCCGGCCCGATGCCGACCCTGCCGATCAGTCGTGCGTGGGCTGCCGTGCGGCGTGCCAGACCGCTGCGCCGAGCACGCCCAACTGGCCGTGCTCCACGCGCCATACCGGCACCTGGCGCAGCACCTCGGTCAGCACGCCCTTGTTGAGGAAGCGCTCACGGAAGCGGCCATCGGCCAGGAAATCCTGCACATGCGCGGAAATGCCCCCGGCGAGGTACACCGAGCGCGCACCGACGGCGATCGCTGCGTCGCCGGCCAGGCTGCCCAGCCACGCGCAGAACACCTGCAGCGTTTCCACGGCCAGCGCATCCTCGCCGCTGCGTGCGGCGCCGATCAGTGCCTCGGTGCTGGTCCACACCGGGGTGACGCCGCGCAGTTCGCACAGGCACGGATACAGGTTCATCAGACCGCTGCCGGACAGCACGCGTTCGTTGTCCACGTGCGCCCAACGCTGCAGCAGCTTGCCCAGCACCTGCAGTTCCAGCGCGTTGCCGGCGCCAAGCGCGGCATGGCCGATCTCGCTGGCCAGCACCGGGCGCTCGCCGTCGGCAAAGCGCAGTGCGGCGCCCAGGCCGGTACCGGCACCCAGCACCAGCGCCGGGAATGCCTGCGCCGGATCAGCATCGCCGTTCAGCGGCACCAGCGTGTCCGGCTGCAGATAAGGGATGGCCAGCGCCACCGCCTCGAAATCGTTGATCAGCTGCAGTTCGCCCAACCCGGACTGCGCGCGGGTGGCCGACAGCGAGACCGTCCATGGCAGGTTGGAATTGATCAGCACATCGCCATCGAGCAGGCCGGCAATGGCCACCACCGCGGTCTGCACCGGCTGGCCAAGGCCTGCGGTGAAATCGGCCAGGATCGCCGCCAGGCTGGGATGCTCGGCGCAGGCATAGATGCGATGGCTGCCCAGCAGCGGCGCCTGGCCGGGTTGGGTTTCAGCCAGCGCAAGGCGGGCAAAGGTGCCGCCGACATCGGCGACGACCAGATGGCGCGGAAGACCGCCGCGGGCGGAGTCGGAGGAAACCGGGGACGCTGCTGCGATGGTCACGCTGGCCTGCTTGGATCGATTGAATCGCCCCGATTCTCAGGCATCGGGGCGGCTTTGCCTAGCGCGCCGATGGTTCAGGTTGGCCTACATGCCTTCCTGTTCGGCCACCTGCACGCCATCCACCAGCACCCGCAGCCGCTGCGGGCGGAAGCCGGCGAACAGCAGCGGCCGGGTGCGCTCGACCAGCACTTCGTGGCCGGCGATGTGGCGCAGCCACGACTGTACCAGCGAGAACGAGAAGTGGGTGCCCGGATGCAGCGGGTGCTGCACCCAGACCGTCTCGGTGGCGCTCTGCAACTGCATCGCGCCGGTGAACCAGTGGCGGCTGAGGGTCACCGGCGTGGTGCCGGCCATGAAGCGGATATCCATGCGGGGTCCTTTCGCGTTGGGCAGCGGCGCCGTGGATCAGGGCTGGGCAGTCTGCAGGCTGTAGCTGGTGCTGGCGGTGAACACTGCACCATCAGGCTGGGTGGAGCGTACCTCGACCTTGTGGCTGCCCACGGCCAGATCGGTCGGCAGCGCGCCACGCCACAGGTGCGGCGATGCGGTGGCCTCCGGCGAGCGGTCGTAGCCACGCAGGCTGTCTGCAAGATCGTCGGCCACGTTCTCCACCATCAGGCGCGGATCGGGTTGGCTGACCTGCTTCATCGGCTGCCAGGCGCCTCCATCGACGCGGTACTCGACCACGCTGGCATCCTCACCCATGTAGACGTTGGCATAGATGCCCCAGGCCGGGTAGGCGCCCTGGCGCAGCACCTTCGGCGCATGCAGGCCGATCTGCTCGCTGGCCGGTTTTCCGGCCACGCGGTACTGCAGTCTGTAGCTGCCATTGCCGGCCACGTCGAGCAACGCATAGCCCTTCGGCGTGCCATCGCTCATGGTGCTGTCCGGCACGCCGGCGGCATTCTTCACGCCTGACCAGAACGCACCGCAGTTGGCGCCGACGTTGTATTCGTGCAGCGGCTTGTCGCCGTTCCAGCCCTCGGCCTTGCCATGGTAGACGTGCTGCTGGGTGTGGCTGTGGCCGCTGAGCACCAGCACGTTGCGGAAGTCCTTCAGCAGGTCGAACAGGCGCTGGCGGTCGGCATGGCGGAAGGTCTCGCGTCCGGGCGCCGCGTCGAACAGCGGGATGTGCATGCCCAGCACCAGCAGGCGATCCTTGTGCAGGCCCTTCAGGTAGCTGGCGAGGAAGGCGAACTGGTCTTCGCGCAGGCCGCCGATGTACTTCGGCTTGGCCTTGGGGTCGAACACCACGTCGTCCAGGAACACGAAACTGGCGCCGCCCTCTTCCACCGCATAGGTGTCTGGACCGTAGATGTTGCGCCAGCTGTCCAGCGAGTGTTCGTCGCTGGCCGCATCGAAGTCGAGATCGTGGTTGCCCGGCACATGGAACCACGGCACGCCAAGTCCGGTGGTGACCTTGTTGATCGCCGGATACAGGGTCAGGTCGTCGTTGACGATGTCACCCAGGGTGGTGCCCATGCGCGCCTTGGTCTTTCCCACCAATGGCGCGACGATCGACTGCTGGTAGTAGCCGATATCCTTCAGGCTGGCGGTCTGCGAATCGGTGAACACCAGCATCTGGAAGCCGCGCCGACTGTCATGGCGATCCGACTGCAGGGCGAAATCCCAGTTGCGGGTGACGTCGCTGGTCGCGGCGATGCCGCCGTACTTCAACGCCGGCGAACCGTTCGGGCGATAGTGCCGCCAGAACGAAGGCAGGCCGTCGGCCGCTTTCGGGAAGGAATACGCATCGGGCTTGATCACGAACACGGTCTGGCCATCACGCACCGGCAGGCTGTAGCTGCCGTCTGCAGCCGTCTTGACGATGGCCTCGCCGTTGGAGACCTGCACGCCGGCCAGGCCCGGATCGGTCGCACCGCGGCCGGGTTTGCCGTCGCGCTCCAGATAGACCTTGCCGGTGACCACGGTATCCGCGGCCCAGGCCGGCGAGGTCAGCAACAGGCAGCACAGCCAGGCGGCAGGCAGTTTCATGGGCGGTCCGGGTAAAGAAAGACCGCCTATTGTAGATTCCGTTGATGACATCGCGCACGCGATGACGCATGCCGGTAGTGCCGGCCGCTGGCCGGCAGCCTCATGAACGTCGGGCATCCGGGGCTTGCCGGCCAGCGGCTGGCACTACCACACGTCAACGATGGCGTTTTTCCAGCACCGCGCGCGCATCATCCAGCGACAGCCCGCGCGCGCGCAGCAGCACCAGCAGGTGGTACAGCAGGTCCGAGGCCTCGCCCAGCAACGCCTCATCATCCTGCGCCACCGCCGCCAGGGCGGTCTCCACGCCCTCCTCGCCCACCTTCTGTGCGATACGGCGGATGCCGCCCTCGAACAGGCTGGTGGTGTAGCTGCCCGGCGGGCGTTGCGCCTCACGCATCGCCACCAGCTGGCCCAGCCCGCCCAGGAAATCCTTCGGCGCCTGGTCGAAGCAGCTCTCTGCACCGGTGTGGCAGGTTGGCCCCGCCGGCCGTGCCATCACCAGCAAAGTATCGGCATCGCAGTCGACGCTGATCGACTGCACCACCAGCACGTTGCCGGACTGCTCGCCCTTGGTCCACAACCGTTGCTTGCTGCGGCTGAAGAAGGTCATGTGGCCGATGGCCAGCGTGGCCGCCAGCGATTCGGCGCTGACATAACCGAGCATCAGTACCTGCAGGGTATCGGCATCCTGAACCACCGCCGGCAGCAGGCCGTCACCCTTGGCCCAGTCCAGCGCCTGCAATGCGTCCAACGACGGCCTGACTTCAATAGACATCCCGCACCTCGATCTGCTGTCCGCGCAGGTAGCGCTTCAATTCTGGAATGGCGATGGCGCCGCTGTGGAACACGCTGGCGGCCAGCGCGCCGTCGACGTCGGCCTGGTCGAAGGCTTCGGCGAAGTGCTCCATCGCACCGGCACCGCCCGAGGCGATCAACGGTACCTGGCACAGTGCCCGCGCCTGTTGCAGCTGCACGACATCGTAGCCACGGCGCACGCCATCGCTGTCCATGCAGTTCAGTACGATCTCGCCCGCGCCACGCCGTTGTGCTTCGACGATCCAGTCCAGGGTGCGCAGCGGCACCGCCTGGGTCTTGTCCGGATCGCCGCTGAAACGACGCACCCGCCATTGCCCGTCGGCCTCGCGCACCGAATCGACGCCCACCACCACGCACTGCACGCCGAACTCGTCCGCCAGCTCGGTGATCAGCTCCGGGCGCCCCAGCGCCGGCGAGTTGATCGACACCTTGTCGGCACCGGCAAACAGCACGCGGCGCGCGGTTTCCACACTGTCGATGCCACCGGCCACGCAGAACGGAATGTCGATCAAGCGTGCGATGCGCTCGATCCACGCCACGTCGACCGAACGCGCCTCGGGGCTGGCGCCGATGTCATAGAACACCAGCTCGTCCGCCCCCTGGTCGCGATAGCGCTGCGCCAACTCGGCGATGTCGCCCATGTCGACGTGGTCGCGGAAGCGCACGCCCTTGACCACACGGCCATCGCGCACGTCCAGGCAGGGAATGATGCGGCGGCTCAACATGCCAGTGCCTCCGCCAGGTCCATGCGCTGCTCCAGCAGTGCCTTGCCGAGAATCGCACCGCCGCAGCCGGCGGCACGCGCCTCGGCCACATCGGTCACGTCACGGATGCCACCGGAGGCCTGCACGGCCACGCCCGGCAGCAGCGCCGACAGGTGCTGGTAGAGGCTGATGTTGGGCCCGGCCAGCATGCCGTCCCGAGCGATATCGGTGCACAGCAGGTGGCGCATGCCGGCGCGCGCGTAGCGCTGAGCCAGCTCATCCAGGGTCACCCCGGCATTCTCGGTCCAGCCGTGCACCGGCAGCTGCCACTGCCCCTGTGCGTCCTGGCGCGCGTCCAGCGCAATCGTGATGCGCTCGGCGCCGAATTCCTCCAGCCAGCCGACCACTTCATCGGGGCGACGCACCGCCAGCGAGCCGACCACCACGCGACCGGCGCCGGCATCGAGGATGCGCGCCACATCGTCGCGGCCGCGCACGCCGCCGCCGGTCTGCACCTGCAGCGATGTCTGCGCGCGGATCGACGACAGCAGCGGCGCCAGCGTGTAGCCACCGGCGCGCGCAGCGTCCAGATCGACCAGATGCATCCACTGCGCACCCTGCGCGGCGAAGGCCTGCGCGCGTGGCAACGGATCGTCGCCATACGAGGTTTCCTGCGCGTAGTCGCCCTGGCGCAGCCGCACCACGCGGCCGTCGCGGATATCCAGCGCGGGGTAGACGATGAAACTCATGCAGCAGTGCCCTCGAGAAAATTGCGCAGCATCAGCGAGCCGGTCTCGCCGGAGCGCTCGGGGTGGAACTGTGCGCCGTAGTAGCGCCCCTGCTCCACCACGGCAGTGAACAGGCCGCCGTGGTCGCAGGCAGCGACGGTGTGGGTATTGAGGGGGGCCGCGTAGCTGTGCACGAAGTAGGCGCTGGCACGCTCCGGCACGCCGCGCAGCAGCAGCGATTCGCGCAGCGGCAGCAGGCGGTTCCAGCCCATGTGCGGCACGCGGATGCCGCAGGCCGGCACCAGCTTGCGCACCACGCCGGGAATCAGTCCCAGTGTCTCCACACCCGCCTCCTCGGAGCGTTCGAACAGCAGCTGCATGCCCAGGCAGATTCCCATCAGCGGCACCTCCAGTCGCTGCAGCGGTTCCACCAGGCCTTGCGCATGCAGGCGTTGCATGCCGGGACCGGCGGCGCCGACGCCGGGCAGGATCACCCGCTGCGCACCGACCAGACCGTCCGCATCGCGCACCAGCCGCACAGTCGCACCCAGGCGCTCCAGTGCGTAGCGCACCGAGCCCAGGTTGGCGCCGCCGGCATCGATCAGCGCAACGTCACTCACAGCGCCCCCTTGGTGCTCGGCAGTGCCGTGCCCTGCCGGGCCAGCGCCGGACGCAGCGCGCGGGCCAGGGCCTTGAAGCACGCCTCCACCTTGTGGTGATCGTTGTCGCCGCGTACCTGCAGGTTGAGGTTCAGGCCGCTGGCATCGCACAGCGAGCGGAAGAAATGCGGCACCAGCTCGGTCGGCATATCGCCCACGCGTTCGCGCTTGAACTCGCCCTCGAACACGAAGTACGGGCGGCCACTGAAGTCCAGCGCAGCGCTGGCCAGCGTCTCGTCCATCGGCAGGGTGAAACCGTAGCGGCCGATGCCGCGCTTGTCGCCCAGCGCCTCGCGCAGCGCCTGGCCCAGGGCCAGCCCCGTATCCTCGATGGTGTGGTGTTCGTCGATGTGCAGGTCACCCTCGGCCTGGATGTCCAGCGCGAAGCCACCGTGCTTGCCGATCTGTTCCAGCATGTGGTCGAAGAACGGCAGGCCGGTGGAGATGCGTGCATCACCCGCGCAATCCAGGTCCAGTTCGACGCGGATCTTCGTTTCTTTCGTGTTGCGCTGGACCACGGCGGTGCGCGGCGCATCGGCCAGCGCATGGGCAATGCCCGGCCAATCCCACTCGCCACCAAACTGCGCGGTGCGCAGCTGGAAACCGCGGATGTTGAGGTTGTCGGCAAACTGCAGGTCGGTGATGCGATCGCCGACCATGCCCGAACGCGCCCAGTCGATGCTGCGGTCCTGCAGATAAGCCGTCATCAGTCCGATGCCCGGCTTGCGGGTCGGCGCATTGTCGTGCGGCCAGCTGCAGTCGATCAGCACGTCACGGAAAGTGATGCCCTGGCTTTCGAAGATCTGCAGCATCAGCTCGTTGGGGCCATCGAAGCTGGCACGCGGGTAGCTGTCGCTGCCCAGGCCATCCTGGTTGGTGACGATCACGAACTGGTAGCCGGCATCCCGCAGCTTCAGCAGCGCCGGGATCACCTGCGGCACGAAGCGCAGCTTCTCGTAGGCGTCGATCTGGAAATCGGACGGCTCCTCGATGAGGGTGCCGTCGCGGTCGATGAACAGGATCGGGGTCATGCTGCGGCCCTCCGCGCCGACAGGGCCGCGAGCACGCGGTCATTCTCTTCCGGGCTGCCGATACTGATGCGAAGCGCATCGCCCAGCTGCGGCGCGGCGCGCTGGTCGCGCACCACCACCCCTGCAGCAAGCAGCGTATCGAACGCCGCCTGCGCATCGGCGAAGCGGACCAGCAGGTAGTTGCCGGACGAGGCGTACACCCGGCGTACACCGGGCAGGCTGGCCAGTGCCGTTCGCAGGCGTTCGCGCTCGGCGATGACCGTGGCCACGCGTTCGGCGGTGCGTGCCAGCGCGGCCGGCTGCAGGGCCTGCACGGCCAGCTCGGCGCACGGGGTCGGCACCGGGTACGGCGCCTGGCAACGCCGCAGCACGGTAATCAGTTCCGGGGCGGCGATCAGCG
Source organism: Stenotrophomonas sp. YJH_SMC_21 (assembly GCF_059369555.1). Classification (NCBI taxonomy): domain Bacteria; kingdom Pseudomonadati; phylum Pseudomonadota; class Gammaproteobacteria; order Lysobacterales; family Lysobacteraceae; genus Stenotrophomonas; species Stenotrophomonas sp. YJH_SMC_21. The sequence continues at coordinate 39,419 of NZ_JCAFSU010000009.1, read as the reverse complement.
TTCCAATGCGCGCGGCCGCGAGCGCGTGTGCTTTCGACAGCGTGCGCAGCACCGCCAGGTTGGCGTGCGCGGCCAGCAACGTGGTCGCCGACGGACGCTGCGCGTACTCGACATAGGCCTCGTCCACCACCACCAGTGCCTGCCCGCGCAACGCAACCGCCACCCGTTCGACCTCGTCCAGGGCGATATCACTGCCGGCCGGGTTCGACGGTGCGCACAGGAACACCAATTTGGCATTGCGCGCCCTGGCGGTGTCGATCACCGCATCCAGGTCGGCGCGCAGGCCATCCTCGCTGTCCACCAGCGGCACTTCAATCAATGCGGCGCCCTGCAGGCGTGCACAGACGGCGTACATGCCGAACACCGGCGGCGTGACCAGCACGCCATCGCGGCCCGGCACGCACAGCGCGCGCACCAGCAGATCAATGGCTTCGTCGCTGCCGCGACCGATCAGCAGCTGCTGTGGCGTCACGCCGTACAGCGCCGCCAGTCCCTCACGCAATGCCAACGGCTGCGGTTCGGGATAGCGCCGGCTGCTGCCCGCGGCATCAGCGGGATTGGCCCAGGCCGATTCATTGGCGTTCAACCAGACCTCGCCCTGCACCGCCGCACTGCGCGCCGAGCTGTAGCCGGCGAAGCCCTGCAGATCCGGGCGAACCAGTGCCAGCACATCATCGATAGCCGCGTTCATGCTGCCACCTCCATGCGCACTGCGACCGCACGTTCATGTGCATCCAGGCCTTCGGCACTGGCGATGATGCGCGCGCAGCCGCCAATCGCTGCCAGGCCGGCGGCGCTGGCGCTCTGCACGCTGATCAGGTTCTGGAAGCTGGCCACACCGACACCACTGTAGGCACGTGCGGCACCCGCGGTGGGCAGCACGTGGTTGGTGCCGCTGCAGTAGTCGCCCAGTGCCTCGGGGGTGTAATCACCCAGGAACACCGAGCCGGCCGCCTGCACCTTGTCCAGCCACGCACGCGGATCACGCAATGCCAGGATCAGGTGCTCCGGTGCATAGCGGTTGCTGATCGCGAAGGCTTCGTCCAAGGAGTCGACCTGGATCAGCCGCGAGGCCGACAGTGCCTGGCATGCGATCTGCTGGCGCGGCAGCAAGGCCACCTGGCGCTCGACTTCAGCCTCGACCGCCGCCAGCATCGCGGTATCGTCGGTCAGCAGCAGCACCTGCGAATCCGGGCCGTGCTCGGCCTGCGACAGCAGGTCGGCTGCAACGAACGCCGGGTTTGCACCTGCATCGGCAATCACCAGCACTTCGGAGGGACCGGCCGGCATGTCGATGGCGGCGGCGCCGTCCTGTGCGACCTGCTGCTTGGCTTCGGTGACGAAGCTGTTGCCCGGCCCGAACAGCTTGTCACAGGCCGGAATGCTGGCCGTGCCGTAAGCCATCGCAGCGATGGCCTGGGCGCCGCCCAGCTTGAACACGCGCTGCACGCCGGTCAGGCGTGCGGCCACCAGCACCGCAGGATCGGCCGTGCCGTCGGCGCGTGGCGGCGTGCACAGCACCACCTGCGGGCAGCCGGCCAGCTTCGCGGGCACGCCCAGCATCAACGCGGTGGACGGCAGCGGTGCGCTGCCGGCCGGCACATACAGGCCCACCCGGCCGATCGGGCGCAGCATGCGTTCGCAGACCACGCCCGGTGCGGTTTCCACGGCATACCCCGTACCCATGCCGGCGGCGTGGAAACGGGCGATGCGTTCGGCAGCTTCGACCATCGCCTGGCGCAGCTCGGCGGGGACGGCGGCATCGGCCGCTGCGAACTCGGCTTCGCTCACTTCGAACGATGGCAGCTCGACGCCGTCGAAACGTGCGGTAATCGCACGTAGCGCGTCATCGCCCTGCCCGCGCACCTGTGCAATCAGCGTAGCCACCGCATCGCGGGTCTGCTGCGCCACGGTCTGCACCGGGCGGGTCAGTGCCGCACTGCGCGCGGCCTCATCAAGTCGGGACCAGATCAGACGGTTCATGCCAGCGACCGCTCCACGCTCAGTACCATCAAGCCCTGCGCGCCGGCGCGCTCGAGTTCCTCCATGCGCTGCCAGCTCAGCGGGCCCGGGCACATGGTCTGCAGGCGCAGTGCGCCGCCGTCGGCCGGCAGCCGCACCAGCGGCTCGGCATCGGCCAGCAGCTGCGCCAGCGCGTCGACGCGATCCTCGCTGGCGCGGAACATCAACAGCTTGCGGTCCTGGCGCTGCACCACGCCGTCGAGGCGGCGCAGCAGCATCGCGCGCAGCGATGCACGTGCATCATCCGGCACGCGCACCGCACCGGCCAGCACCGCCTCGCTGTCGAGCAGGTTGTGCACCGGAGTCAGCTGGTTGGCGCGCAGCGTGGCGCCGCTGGAGACCAGATCGCAGATCAGGTCGGCGGTACCCAGGCGCGGGGCGATTTCCACCGACCCGGACAGCTCGACCACCTGTGCGTCCACGCCCTGTTCGGCCAGCCATTGCTTGAGGATGGCCGGGTAGCTGGTGGCAATGCGGGCACCGGCAAGCTGCGCCGGTCCCTGCCACTGCCACTCCTCGGGTACCGCCAGCATCAGCCGGCACTGGCCAAAGCCCAGTCCGCGCAGTGCTTGGTAGGCATCTGGCAGGCCGATCTGGCGACGTGCCGCGGCCTGCTCGTCCAGCTCGTTGCGGCCGACGATGCCGAGGTCGCAGACGCCGTCGGCGATCAGGCCGGGGATGTCGTCGTCGCGCACCAGCAGCAGGTCCACCGGCAGCGATTCGCCGTAGCAGAACAGCTTGTCGCGGCTCTCGCGCCAGCTCAGGCCGCAGGCGCTGAGCAGGTTGCGCGCGGGTTCGGCCAGCCGGCCACTCTTCTGGATGGCGATACGCAGCCGGTCTCGTGCCGGCGCTGCCTGGGTTGCACTCATGGGGGAGGTCTCGAAGTTCGGAACGGGGCGCGGATCAGCGCGAGGCAAGGCGGTCGATGGCGGCGGCATAGCCTCGATGGCCATGCTCAAGGGTGCGTGCCACCCGTCCGGTGGTGGTCACGCTGACGCCGGTGCGCTCGTGGATCTCGCGGTACGGCACGCCCTGCTGCAGCAGCGGCACCACCTTCCAGCGGTCGGCCATGGCTTCCAGCTCGGCCGGTGTGCACAGATCGCGCAGGAAGGCCTCGACCTGTTCCGGCTCGCGCAGGGCGGCAAAGGCCCGGGCCAGGGTTTCAAGGTCGGCCTTCGGGTCTTTGGCGGCAATTTCGGGGCGGGCTTTCACGGGGTCGTTTCCATGCATCAATGTAATAGCGCGTTAGTACATTATCGCATTCTTGCGCAGTGCGTCAAATCGAGGGTTGAGGGTGCGGCAGGGCTGCTGCCCCGCACCCGCAGAGGCCGGAGCATCGGCACAGCTGGGTTCCGGACCGACCCCGCCCTCGACAGGTGGCCGCGAGCTGTTGGGACGGCCGGGGTCGGATCTGTTTTCCAGAGGAAAACGGCTCTGACCCCGGAACGGGGCCCGGAAACGAAAACGCCCACCGGTTGGTGGGCGTTTCGTTGAAGCGCTGCATGCTGCCAGGGGCCGTTACATCACCTTCGACTGCTCCAGCTCGACCTGCAGGGTGCTGGCCAGCTCGTCGCGGGAGACTTCGAACTGCTGCTCGCGCAGCAGGTCCTTCACTGCCACCACGCCGCGCGCCAGCTCGTCCTCACCGACCAGCACCACGAAGCGGATGCCGGCCTTGGCGGCGTACTGGAACTGCTTGCCGATCTTCTTCGGCTCCATCTGCACTTCGGTATTGATGCCACCGGCGCGCAGGCGGCGCGCGATGTCCAGCGACTGCGGCATGCCCTGCTCGTCCATCAGCGCCACCAGCGCCTGCACGCTGCTGCCCTCGATGCCATCGATCAGGCCGGCTTCGCGCAGCTGCCAGAACAGGCGCGACAGGCCGATGGAGATGCCCACGCCCGGCAGCTTCGACTTGCTGTAGTGGCTGGCCAGGTCTTCGTAGCGGCCGCCCGAGCAGATCGAACCGATCTGCGGGTGGTCGGTCAGCGTGGTCTCGTAGACGGTGCCGGTGTAGTAGTCCAGGCCGCGCGCAATGGAGAAATTCAGGCAGTACGCGGTTTCCGGCACGCCCAGCGCCTGCACCAGCTGCAGCACTTCGCGCAGTTCGGCGACGCCGGTACGCAGGATCTCCGAAGAACCGGCGTCGGCTTCAAGCGTGGCCAGCTGCGCCAGTGCATCGGCATGGCCCTGCGAACGCACGGCCACGAACGCCAGGATCTTCTCGACCTGCTCGGCCGGAATCTCGAAGCCCTCGCCCACCAGCGTCTCGCGCACGTAATCGGCGCCGCGCTTGTCCAGCTTGTCCACTTCGCGCAGCACTGCCAGCTGGCGCTCGCCCTCGGCCACGCCCAGGCTCTCGAAGAAGCCACGCATCAGCTTGCGGTTGTTCAGCTGGATGCTGAAGTCACCGATGCGCAGTTCCGAGAACACCGCGTGGATGACCGCCAGCACTTCGGCGTCGTATCGCACGCTCAGGCTGTCCTTGCCGATCACGTCGATGTCGCACTGGTAGAACTCACGGAAGCGGCCGCGTTGGGCGCGCTCGCCGCGGTACACCCGCTGCATCTGGTAGCGACGGAACGGGAAGGTCAGTTCATGCTCGTGCTCGGCCACGTAGCGCGCCAGCGGCACGGTCAGGTCGAAGCGCAGCGCCATTTCCGGCAGCGAACGGTCACCCGATTCGGCGGCGTTGGCCAGCGCACCGGTGGACTGCACGAAATACACCTGGCGCTCGGTTTCGCCACCGGACTTGGTCAGCAGCACGTCGGACAGCTCGAACACCGGCGTCTCCACCGGCAGGAACCCGAAGCGCTCGTAGTTGCGACGGATCACGTCCAGCATGCGCTGGAACGCAATCTGCTCGCGCGGCAACAGTTCAAGGGTGCCGGGCGGGGTACGGGGCTTGATCACGGGCGGAACTCCTGCTGGAACGGGACGTGGGAGGGGGCGACATTCTAGCGCCCCCGCCTCGGGCAGGGTCGAACGGCCGCTTGAAGTATCATAAGGCCCTCCCCGCCCGCGATACGCCCCCGCAACATGTCACGGCCTTCCGGCGCTCCGCCCGCCACCAACGATCCCGCCTCGCCGTCCTGCAACACGCTGGACTGCCTGCACTGCTCGGTTCGCCACCTTGCGGTGTGCTCGGCGCTGTCGCCCGATGAAGTGCAGGCACTGGAACAGGTCACCGTTTCCCAGCAGGTCAGCATGGGCAGTACCCTGGCCCGCACCGGCGAAGAGCGCGACCATGTCTATACATTGACCGGCGGCGCCCTGCGCCTGGTGCGCACCCTGGCCGATGGCCGCCGCCAGATCAATGGCTTCGTGCTTCCCGGCGACTACCTGGGCCTGAGCGGCAGTGACCACCACCGCTACGATATCGAGGCCATCGCAGACAGCCGCGTATGCCGTGTCGCGCTGCCGCAGATGAAGGCGCTTCGCAGCCGTTTCCCGCACCTGGAACGCAAGCTGCTGCAGCGTGCCTGCCAGGAGCTGGACGCCGCGCAGGATGCCGCGCTGGCACTGGCGCGGCTGCAGCCGGCCGAGAAAGTGGCCGACTTCCTGCTGCGCCTGGCCGCGCGCGAGGCCAAGCTGGGTGGCGATGGCCTGCGCGTCTCGCTGCCGATGGGGCGTGGCGACATCGCCGACCATCTGGGCCTGACCATGGAAACGGTCAGCCGTACCTTCACCAAGCTGCGCCAGCAGGGGTTGATCGCCCTGCCCCACCTGAACGTGGTGGAGATCCTCAACGAGGACGGGTTGCGCACGCTGGCCGGTGAAGGGTTGATCTGACCGCATCGCGGTTGGCTGGGTTGCCGACCAGCGGCCGGCACTACCAAGTGGACGCAGCACGGGTAGTGCCGGCCGCTGGCCGGCAACCACGTCCATCTCCGGTCAACGCAGCAACACCTCGCGCAACGCCGCATACTCCGCGGCCAACGGTTCCGCGTGCGCGGGCCGCTGCAGCAACGCATCCAGCGCAGGCGGCACCGCCACCGTTTCGCCGATCAGCGGCTCGACCACGGCCTCGAACTTGGCCGGGTGCGCCGTGGCCACCACCGCCCAGTCGCCCTTGGCGCCGCGCGCACGCAGGTCCTGCAGCACCTTCACCGCTGCGGCCGTATGCGGGCAGAACAGTTCGCCGTTGCTGGCATGCGCCGCCGCAATCGTCGCGCGGATGGTCACGTCATCCACCGCGAACGCGCGGAACGCAGCGCGCAGCTCGGCGTCATCTCCGAGGTAAAGCCAGCGCAGGCGTTCAAAGTTGCTGGGCGCCCCTACGTCCATTGCATTGGCCACGGTGGCCACGCTGGCCTGCGGCTGGTAGTCGCCGCCATTGAAGTACGCCGGCAGTACCGCATTGGCATTGGTGGCCAGCACGATCTGCCCGATCGGCACGCCCAGCGCGCGCGCCAGCACGGCCGCCATCGCATTGCCAAGGTTGCCGGTCGGCACCACCAGGTTGAGCCGACGACGATGCGTCGCGTAATGGGACAACGCCGCATGCGCGTAATAACTCATCTGCGGCAGCAGGCGGCCGAGGCTGATGCTGTTGGCCGAACTCAGCGGCACCTGCGCCTGCAGTTCGCGGTCAGCCAGTGCCTGCTTGACCATCGCCTGGCAATCGTCGAAGGCACCGGCCACGCGCAGCGCCTGGATGTTGTCGCCGAAACAACCGAGCTGATGCGCCTGGCGCGGTGACACGCGGCCATCCGGATACAGCACCACCACGCGCACGCCGGGCTGGCGATGGAAGGCCGCAGCAACGGCGGCGCCGGTATCGCCAGACGTGGCGACAACAATCGTCAGATCGCGGTCCTTGCCGGCCTGCAGCCGCGACAGTGTTCCGGCCAGGAAGCGCGCACCGATATCCTTGAACGCCGCCGTCGGCCCATGGAACAGCTCCAGCACATGGTCACCGCCGCCCAGTGCACGCAGCGGAACCTGAAAGTCGAACGCTACCCGGCAGATCGACGGCAACGCAGACTCCAGCGCGTCGCCGGAAAAGAACGGTGCCAGCAGATCGGCGGCGGTATCGGCCAGCGTTGCGCCGGCCCGCAGCTCACGTGCCGCCGGCAGCACCTGCGGAACATACAGCCCTCCATCGGGCGCCAATCCTGCAGCGATCGCCGCACTGAGGCCAACGGCCGGGGACTGACCCCGGGTCGAAACAAATTGCATGGGTTCGGTATCCAGTAAAGGGGAAGGATTCAGCACAAGCGGGCTCCCGCTGCATCCAGCGGCGACACCCAGGCATCGCTGTCGAAACCGGCGGCGGCAAATGCCGCCTGCACCGGTGCGGCAGCGGCGCGGGCCTGGTCGGCGTCCTCGAACCAGGCGAACACGCTGGGTCCGGCACCGGAGATGCCCGCCCCCATTGCATGGGCCGACAGCGCCGCATCGCGAGCTGCTTCGAAACCTGCAATCAGGCCGGCCCGCCGTGGTTCCACCAGCACATCGCGCAATCCAGCCCGCACCAGCGCCGCATCACTACGATGGCAACCACTGAGTACCAGCGCGAGGTTCGCACTCTGTGCCACGAATTCACCCAGCGCGTAGCTGCCCTGCAGCACCTGGCGCGCACGGCGTGTTTCCAGCACCGCGTGCGGATGCACCAGCAGGCTGTGCCAGGCCGCCGGCACAGGAATTGGCAGCAGGCGGTCGGCCGTACACAGCGCAAAACCACCCAGCAGCAGCGGCCCCACGTTGTCGCCGTGGCGGCCACCGCTGGCCACCGCCTCGCCATCGAGCGCAAACGGATACAGCGCCTCGCGCGACAGCGGTACATCCAGCAGCGCGTTGGCGGCAACCAGCGCAGCAACGCATGACGCTGCCGAACCGCCCATGCCGGAACCGAACGGAATGCCCTTGTCGATCTCCACCGCGAAACCGAAGTCCAGGCCCAGGCCGTCGCGCAGTGACATCAGCGCAGCGCCGGCGGTGTTCCCGGCTGCCTCCAGCGGCAGCTCGACGGCACTGCCGCGAATCGCCTCGATGCGCACCAGCGGCTCGTCGATGCGGCGCACGCTCACGGTATCGCCAACACCGGAAATGGCGTGACCGAGAATATCGAAGCCCACCGCTACGTTGGCCACCGAGGCCGGCGCGAACGCACGTGCGATCACAGGCGCGCTCCTTCACCGGCCGCGACCCGCAGCAGGTCGGCAAACACACCGGCGGCGGTGACTTCCGGGCCGGCGCCCGGACCCTGCACCACCAACGGGTTGTCGCAGTAGCGACGGGTACGGAACTGCACCACGTTGTCGGTCAACCGAAGGTTGGCGAAGGCGTGGTCGGCGGGCAGTTCCTGCAGGCCCACCGAGGCACCGTCAGCGCCCAGCTGTGCCACGTAGCGCAGCACCGCGCCACGCGCCCGCGCGTCCTGCAACCGCTGCAACAGGCTGGCATCGGACTCGCCCAGCCGCGCCATGAAGTCATCCACGCTGCCGTCGCGCAGCAGCGCCGGCACCAGGCTTTCCACCTGTACCTGTTCCAGGCTGAGCGCATGGCCGGCCTCGCGGGCGAGGATCACCAGCTTGCGCGCCACGTCCACGCCCGAAAGATCATCGCGCGGGTCCGGCTCGGTGTAGCCCATCGACCGCGCCTGCGCGACCAGCTGCGAGAACGGCTGACTGCCGTCGAAGCGGTTGAACAGCCACGCCAGCGTGCCGGAGAAGATGCCTTCGATCGCCAGCACCTCGTCGCCCGTATCGACCAGATCACGCAGCGTGGTGATCACCGGCAGGCCCGCGCCCACCGTGGCTTCGTAGCGGAAGCGCGCACCACTGGCCGCCGCAGCAGCGCGGATGCGCTGGTAGCGCGGCAGCGGGCCAGCACCGGCCTGCTTGTTCGGGGTCACCACGTGGATGCCGGCTGCCAGCCAGCCCTCATAGCGCTCGGCCACGTCGGCGCTGCCACTGCAGTCGATCACCACCGCATGCGGCAGGTGCGCGGCCAGCAGGTGTTCGGTGAAGCGATCCAGGTCGCTGGGCTCGCCCGCGTCCTGCAATGCCTCCCGCCAATCGGCGTGCAGGCCATCCACTTCCAGCCGCATGCGCGAACGCGACGCCAGCGCGCGCAGGCGAAGATCCACATTGGCCTTGGCCAGCAGCTGCGGGCGGGCCGCCAGCAGCTGGTCCAGCAGTGCCGCGCCGACGTTGCCCGGCCCGATCACGCCGACCGCGAACGTCTGCGGCGACAGCCAGAAGCCCGCATGTGCGGCCCGCAATGCGCGGGTGGCATCGGCACTGTCCACCGCCACAGAAATATTGCGCTCCGACGAGCCCTGCGCGATCGCCAGGATGTTCACCTGCGCACGCCCCAGTGCCTCGAACAGGCGCGCCGCCACACCGGGCTGGCCGGCCATGCCGTCACCCACTGCCGCCAGCACGCTGACGCCCTCACTGACCTGCACGCGCTGCACCTGCCCTACCGACAGTTCATGCGCGAACGCGTGCAGCAGTGCCTCACGGCCACGCGCCGCTTCGGCAGCGCGCACCACGCAGCAGATCGAATGCTCTGACGAACCCTGCGAGATCATCACCACCGACACCTGCGCCTGGCGCAGCGCCGCGAACACGCGCTCGGCGGTTCCGGGCACACCGATCAGGCCGGTGCCTTCCAGGTTCAACAGGGACAGCCCGGGGCTCAGGGTCAGGCCCTTCACCGGCCCGCGCGGCGAGCGCTCGGCGCTGATGCGCGTCCCCGGATGCGCCGGCTGGAAGGTATTGCGGATGAAGATCGGCAGGCCGAGGCGGATGGCCGGCGACATCGTCTGCGGGTGCACCACCTTGGCGCCGAAATAAGCCAGCTCGCAGGCCTCGTCGTAGCTCAGTGATTCCAGCTGCACCGCTTCGGGCACCAGTCGCGGGTCGGCCGACAGCACGCCGTCGACGTCGGTCCAGATGTGCAGTTCATCGGCATTGAACAACGCGGCGAAGATCGCGCCGGAATAGTCGCTGCCATTGCGGCCGAGCGTGGTGATGCGGTCATGGCGGTCACGGGCAACGAAACCGGTGGCGACCAGGCGCATCTGCGGATGCCGCAGGCGCCACTTGGCCAGGCGGTCCGCGCTGGACTCCCAGTCGACATCCACACCCAGTTCGCCATGCCCGACCACCAGCACGTCGCGTGCATCGAGTACCGCACAGTCTTCGCCCAAGGCACGCAGGTGGGTGCCAAGCAGTTGCGCGGAGAATACTTCGCCCAGGCCCTGCACGCGGTCGAGCACTTCGCGCGGCAGCTCGCCGATCACCGCCAGCGCCGCCAGCACTTCGGCCAGTTGATCGAAGCGGGCGTCGATCCATTCGACGGTCTCGCCCACCTGCTCGCCCAGCAGGGCCACGGCGGCGCCACGGTGACGCGCGCGCAGCGCATGCCAGGCCTCGCGCCAGGCTTCGTCGCCCTTGGCCGCCAGCTGGGCCAGCTCGATCAGCGCGTCAGTGACGCCCTTCATTGCCGAAACGACAGTGACCTGCAGCGATTCGGGACGGGCCAGCAGCAGGCCCGCGACATGGCGGTAGCGTTCGGCATCGGCCACCGAGGTGCCGCCGAACTTGTGCACGACGATGGACGGTGCAGCCAGATCGGCCGGGGCAACGGGATGAGCGGGGGCGTGGGAAGACATGCAGACCTCGGCAGGAGGCCCCGTCGCATGCAGGTGTCGAGTTTCCCCGCCACCTGTATGGTGCGGGGCCGTGGTTTTCGGGAGTTACACGAAGACGACGGGCCGCACCAGGGCAGTGGTGACGGTGGTGGTGGTAATGGTGGTGGTGGCGACCGGCGCAGTCGAACGGCCCGCGGTAGCGGGAGCGATCAGGCTGGCGTGGGCGGCATCAAGAACCATGACGCACAGAAAACACTGTGCGCCGGCCTGCTGTCAAGTGCTGCGATGCAAAAAACCAGTGCCGCGATCATCGCTCAACGTGCCGGCATTTGGTTGCATCTGAGACCAAGGCAGCATCAGCACGCTTGACGCACGCATTCAGCCGGCATGTTCGGCGATCGCCCGTGGACTGCGATGGGCATGCGCGCACAGCATCACGCCGGCCACCAGGAACACGATCGCCAGCGCTTCCAGCAGCGAAGGCCAGCGCTGCTGCCAGGCGAAGGCATACGCCAGCGCGAACAGCGTCTCGAACACGATCATCTGGCCGGTCAGGGTCAGCGGCAGCAGGCGGCTGGCGCGGTTCCAGAACGCATTGCCGAGGATCGAGGCCACCACCGCCACACCGGCACTGATTGCCCAGAAACCACTCCACTGCGCCGCCGTGTGCCCGCTGGTGTGGCCGATGAAGGCCATCGGCACCAGCAGCAGGGCCAGGCCGCCGGTGGTGACGCCGGTCAGCAGCGACCAGTCGTGGCTGGACAAGTCCGGTCGACGCGCCAGCCAGCGGCTGTTGCCGATCGAGTACAACGCCCACGAGAACAGCGCGCCGAACGCGCACAGCAGGCCGATCAGGCGCTGCCGCCACGGGGTTGCCAGGTGCTCGGACATCAGTGCTTCCCAACCAACCAGGGCCACGCCCAGCACGCACAGGCCCAGTGCCGGCAGCAGCTGTTTCAAAGGCACTGCACCCTGTTCGCGCACGCCGACCAGGGTGACCACCACCGGAATCAGGCCGACAATCAGCGACGCCGCCGCACCGCCAGCCCACTGCACCGCCGTGGCCAGCAGCAGGAAGTACACCAGGTTCCCGGCCAGGCTCAGCCACAGCAGCCCGATCCATTCGGTGCGACCCAGCTGGGGTGCCAGCCGCTTCCAGCGCGGGAGCAGCAGTACTACGGCGATCAGGCCGTAGACCAGATAGCGGCCGGCCGACAATTGCAGGGCGTTGAACGACTGCAGCACGGCGGGCGCGAGGAAGACCACGCCCCACAGCGCGCCAGCGGCAACGCCATTGGCGATGCCCAGGGCCATCGGGTTGTTGCGCATTCGGGTTCTTCGGGGGGAGAGAACAGGCCGCGCAGTGTAAGCGCTGGCCAGCGGGCGCTCTTGACCGAGGCTATTGCCCTGACCGGCCGCGCGTGCGCAAAAGCCGAGCGTGGCTCGACCCTACAGTCCGGCGCCCCGGCGCCACGCTGCGGGAGTCTGGCCGCACTCGCGGCGCAGCGCACGGGTCAGTGCGCTCTGCTCGGAATAGCCCGCGGCCAGCGCGATATCGCTGATCGGCGCCACGCTGGTGCGCAGCTGGTGCTTGGCCCAACGCAACCGGCTTGCACTGAGCCAGGCCTGCGGGCTGAGCCCGAACTCCTGCCGGAACAGCGCATGCAAACGGCTCTCGCTGACCCCGACGAACCCCGCCATGCGCGCCACCGGCCACGCCTGCCCGGGGTCGGCCTGCACCGCCGCACACAGACCCTGCATGCGCGCGCCACTGCCGGCAGGTGCAAATACCTGCAGCAACTGCGGCAGCAGCGCCGGCATTGACTGCCCTGCCTGCACCTCAGCCAGGCGTCGGCGCAATGCCAGCGGCAGATGCAGCCAGCGCTGCCGGCACAGATGCTCCTGCGTGCCGTCATCAAGTACGCCCGGAGGACAGTCAACGATCACGAAACCATTGGGACCATCAGCCATCTGGTCATGCGCCTCACCGGCGGCCACGAATGCCCCCTGCAGCACGTCCAGCCGACCTCCGCGACCTTCCATTTCGAACTGCAGTTCACCCTGCACTGGCAGCACCCACTGCGCGTAGTCATGGCGGTCCAGGCCGGTGGCCTGGCCGTAGTGCCGCAGATGGAAGATGGCGCCCATCCGGGCAGTGTGCGCGTGTAACAACGGCCGTGCAAACCGTTGCTATAGTCGATCCGTCATCCAACGCAGGGAGTGCAGGACATGACCCATCAGCAGGTGTCCCTGGCGCTCGCCACCGGCCTCGGCCTGGCGCTCGCCGCTTCGGTCTCCGCACAGGAGCGTACGCCACCCGCTCCGCACTGCATGGACGCTGTCGGCGTACAGGAAGTGGAGCAGGCATCACCGCGCTCGATTGCACTGCGCGCCGCCTCCGGCCAGGCCTTTCGGATCGACTTCAACGAAGATTGTCCCGGCGTCCGCGGTGCCACTTCGCTGAAACTGGAAGCCCCCGCCGGCTGGGCCTGCGGCCGCCCCAGCGAACGCGTCGTGGTCGACGGCCGCCGATGCACCATCAGCGCGGTCACTCCGCTGCAGAATCGCGACTATGCCAGCGTCGCCCGCGACAGCGACCGCCTGCGCACCGCTACCCTACCTGCCGTGACCATCCGCGAACGCAAGGAGGTGCGTCGCAGCTTCGGCGGCTCACCGTCCTACTGCTTTGCCACGCGCAACGTGCGTGCCTGGTCATCCGACCCGCAGGGCATGCTGGTGGAGACCAATCCGCGCCGCAATGGCGGCCATCGCTACTACCGGGTCGAACTCGGCAGCCACTGCCGCCAGCTCGACCGCGCGCCGCAGCTGAGCTTCCACTCGGGCCTGCAGAACGGCCTGATCTGTGGCAATCCCGGCGATCGGATCATGACTGCCGAATTCGAGACAGACGATCTGCGCGGTGAAGGCATCGCCCCGCTGCCGCAGTACACCCGCGGCAGCTGCACGATCCAGGCGGTCTACCCGGCCTCCAGCCAGGCGTCGAACTAACCGTCGACGCCGAGGAAGGCGAACGGTGCGCTGGGCACGAACTGGCCCAGTGCATCACCGGCGAAGGTATTGCGCTGGTCCTTGCCGAGGTCGAGCTTGAGCACCTTGCCGGCGAAATCGACCTTGTTCAGATCGACCCAGAAGGTGTTCGGGGTCAATGCCGATTCGAAGAAGTACAGCCGCCGCTTGTGGTCGGCCACGGTGCGCCAGCGCGTGGATGAGATGTTCGGCTCACCCGGCGTGGTGATGCCATACGGCACCGACGCGTTGCGGATCACGCTGAACACACTGGCCAGGGCCTCCACCGGATCCTCGGCCTTGGGAATGGCGTTGATGTAGAACGAGGCGCGCGCGAAGCGGTCAGCAGAGCGGTTGGTGCCCGGCAGCATCACCGTGCCGCCGATCTGCTGCCAGTAGCTGTTGAGCGCCAGCTGCTGCTCGAAGATCGGCGAATTGGTCATTACCTGGTAGCGCCGGTCATGGTGGATCACCTGGCGGCCGCCGATGTACTCGACGATGGCACTGTCGCCGCTGGCATCGGACAGCGACAGGTGCAGCGTCGCCTGCCGATCTTCACCGGGCACCTTGTCGGTGACGATCGAGTACGGCTCGCGCTTCAACGCGGTGACCGCCTCTTCCACGGTAGCGAAGTTGTCCAGCACATACTGCGCCCACAGCGAAATCGCCAGGCCCGGCTTGTTGCCACGCTGCTGCGGATACTCCGATTCGACCAGCCACAGCAGGTTGGCCACCAGGCCCTTTTCGTTCATGCCATCGGTGGTCGACACGTCGTAGCCGGTGGCCACCACCGAGCCGTAGCGCGCGGTCCACGCCAGCGACTTCGGGCCGGCCTGGCCGGTGCGCGCAATGCCGCGCGGCAGTATGTAGAGGTTGGTCGCCACATCGACCTTCCAGTCCATCGAGCGCGCGGTGATCACATCGCCGTTGTCACCCAGGTACACCGCGCGCGTGCAGGCCAGTGCCGGTGCCACGGCTGCGGCCAGCGCGACCGCCAGCATTCCCCTTCCCATCCACTTCATCCGTGCCATGTCGTTGCACTCCTTTTCCCCGTGATCCGAAGATAGGACCCCAGGCAGGGTGAGACAGGGGTGAAAGCCTCAACGGACGAAGCGGTCGTGCAGCCAGAATCCTGCAAGCATCGAAGGCACGAACCACAGGGCTTCGCGCGACGCCACGACCACCCCGGCGATGGCCGGTCCTGGGCAATAGCCCGCCCAACCCCAGCCGATCCCGAACAGCGCGGCACCCAGCAGCAGGCGAGCATCCACACGCCGGGTAACAGGCAGCCGGAAGCGGTCTGCGTACAGCGGCTGCTGTCGCCGCAACACCCACCGCTGCCCGATCGCGCTGACCAGCAGCGCCGAGCCCAGCACCCACAGCAGCGTGGGATCGAAGTCACCGGTGATGTCGAGGAAGCCGAGGACACGACGCGCGTCGGTCATTCCCGAAAGTGCCAACCCCATGCCAAACAATGCGCCCGCCGCGCCGGCGGCCCAGACTGCGCGGCTCATGTTGGGCCTCCGCCATGACGGACCAGGAAGGTGGTCAGCATCGCGCAGGCCATGAACACCAGCACAGCCGCCAGCGATCGCTTCGAACCGCGGGCCATGCCGCACACACCGTGACCGCTGGTGCAGCCATTGCCCAGCCGCGTACCGAAGCCGACCAGCAGGCCGGCTCCCATCAACTGCCATGCCGGCAGCGCATCACGCAGCAGCGCACGCGGCGATGCCTCGGGCACCGATTGCCACCACAGCACCAGCCCCGCCGATGCTGTCAGGCCGGCCAGGAAGGCCCAGCGCCAGGCACGCTCGCCCTTGCCTGCCCGCAGGCTGCCTGCGGTGATGCCGCTGATGCCCGCCACGCGTCCGATGGTGGCGAACAACAGCACCGCGGCGGTGCCGATCAACGCACCACCTGCCGCCGCACTCCATGGCAGGTTCATGCCCTGCCCTCCTCGCTGCCGTACATGGGATTGCCCATTTGTTTAGATTATTCTAAATTAGATCATCCTAAACAAAATGGTCAACCATGGCCCGGACCCAGCTCGACAGCGCCGCGATGGCCGGACACGCGTCGCAGGCAGCCACGCTGCTCAAAAGCCTGGCCCACCCGGCCCGGCTGCGGGTGCTGTGCCGCCTGGTGGAAGGTGAAGCGCCGGTACCGGAACTGCAGGCACTGACCGGCCTGAGCGCATCGGCGTTGTCACAGCATCTGGCGGTGCTGCGCGGACTGGATATCGTGGCGACCCGGCGCGAAGCGCAGGCGATCCACTACCGGGTTCTTGAAGGGCCCGCACTGGGCGTGCTGCAGGCGCTGCATGCGGCGTACTGCGGTGCTGCTTCGCGCTGAATCCGGCGCAGACCATCAGCCTGCGTGCAGCGCCGGCTGCACCACCTGATCGAGCAGGTCCACTGGCGTCGGTGCCGAACGATCGCCCTGCAGGCGCCGGGAGAATCCGGACCAGTCACTGCAGGAAAGCTGGCGAGAATAGGCACCCACGCTGGCAGTTGCGGACCAGTCCGTCTCAGTCCGCCGGAACGCTGGCCGAAGCGTTCAGGTTGCCGCCAAGACCGTGCCGTCGCAGCGTCGTGGCAGCATTGCCTCGAACACCACCTGGCCCGCTTCGTTGCGGGCCGCAATGCGCCCGCCGTGCGCGCGGACGAACTGATCGACGATGTACAGGCCCAGGCCCAGGCCCTTGCTCTGGTGGAAGCTGGCCTTGAACGGTTCGAACAGTCGCGGCAACAGCGCGTCATCGATCCGGCCGGCGTTGCTGACCCGCAGCAGTACGCCGCGCGGGTCGCGCCCATCCACCTCCACCCTCGCCTCGCTGCCATGGGTCAGCGCATTGCCGACCAGGTTGGCGGCGACCTGGCCAAGGCGATCCAGATCGCCCTGCAGCCGCGTGTCTCCCTGCAGGTCCAGGTGGATCCGGTCCGCCCCATGCGCGCTGCCCGCCTCGGCGACTACCGCGCGCGTCACGTCGGCCAGATCGCAGGCACTTGCCTCCAGCCTCAGGCCACCGCTGCGGATCCGCGAAAAATCCAGCAGCTGCTCGACCATCCGCGCCATCCGCAGGGTGCTGGCTTCCAGGTACTGCAGGGTCTGCTGCGCGCCTGCGTTGTCTTCCGGAAGCTCCAGCGCCAGCTTGTCGGCACACAGCAGGATCGCCGACAACGGCGTGCGCAGGTCGTGGGTCAAAACGGCAGCCATCGTCTCGTTGAGCTTCAGCGCGCGCTCCAGTGCCTCGTTGCGCGCCTTCAGCAGCTGCCGCTGCTGGTACAGCTCGATGAAGACGTTGACCTTGCTCAGGATCACCTGCGGCGCCACCGGCTTGTGCAGGAAATCGACCGCACCGCTTTCGTAGCCCTTGAACACGCGCAGGGGATCATCCGGAGAGGCGGTCAGGAAGATGATCGGCACGTCGCGGCTGCGATGCGAACCGCGCATCAGTTCGGCCAGGGTGAAGCCATCGATCTCCGGCATGTGCACGTCAAGCAGGGCCAGCGCTACTTCGTGCTCCAGCAGCAGCTCCAGTGCCTGCGCGCCCGAGCCGGCCAGCAGCAGGTTGACCCCTTCGCGCTGCAGCAGGGCCTGCATGGCTACCAGGTTCTGCGGCACGTCATCGACGATCAGCAGGTTGACCGGGGTCCGCGACTGCGCAGGTTCCGGTGGCAACAGGTTCATGCAAACAACTCCTTCAGGCGGCGACACATCAGTTCAAGGGGCAGCACGGCATCGGCGCCGGCGTACTGCAGGGCGGAAGCGGGCATCATCGACGCCTCGGCTTCCTCGGGACATTGCAGCCAGGCATGGCCACCGGCACGGCGCACGGCGGCAACGCCCTCGCTGCCATCACTGCTGGCACCGGTCAGCAGCAGGGCCAATACCTGCGCGCCGAACACCGCCGCAGCGGAGTCGAACAGCGGATCGATGGCCGGACGGGAAAACAGCACCGGTGCATCCACCGACAACGCCACCGCCCCCTCGTCCTCCACCAGCAGGTGGTAATCCGGCGGCGCGAACGTCACCGTGCCCGGCTGCAACGGCTGCTTGTCTTCGGCTTCGCGCACCGGCAACGCGCAGTACGGCGCCAGCACCTCGGCGATGCGGCTGGTACGGTCACGCGGCAGGTGCAGCACGGCCAGTACCGGTACCGGCAGCTTCGCCGGCAGTGCACCGAGCACCGCCTGCAGGGCCGCCACGCCACCGGCGGACGCGCCGATCACCAGCACGGCCGGACGCACCGGCAGCGTCATCAGGCCACCTTCCGGTACAGGCGGTGCTCTCGCGAACAGACCTCGAAGGCATCGTGGTGGCACCCGAACTGCAGCGACTCCTTGCTGCCCAGGCCAAGGAAGCCCCGGTGCACCAGCGCTTCGCGGAACAGGCCGACGGCACGATCCTGCAGGTCGCGGTTGAAATAGATCAGCACGTTGCGGCACGACACCAGGTGCACTTCGGAGAACACGGTATCGGTGGCCAGGCTGTGGTCGGCGAACACCACGTTGCGGCGCAGTTGGCGGTCGAACACCGCACCATCGTAGGCGGTAGCGTAGTAGTCCGACAGCGACGCGGTGCCACCGGCGGCCAGGTAGTTGCGGCTGAACTGGGCCATCCGGTCGATGCCATAGGCGCCCGCCTCGGCGGTGGCCAGTGCGGCCGGATTGATGTCGGTGGCATAGACGATGCTGCGCTCGAGCAGGCCTTCCTCATGCAGCAGGATCGCCAGCGACCACACTTCCTCGCCCGTGCTGCAGCCGGCCACCCACAGCTTCACCGAGGGATAGGTACGCAGCACTGGCACCACCTGCTCGCGCAGCTCACGGAAATACGCAGGGTCACGGAACATCTCCGAGACCTGCACGGTGAAGAACTGCATGGCCTGGGCGAACAGGTCCGGCTCGTGCAGCAGCCGGTACTGCAGGTCGACCAGCCGCTCGCACTCATAGCGCTGCATCGCCTGGCGCATGCGTCGGCGCAGCGACGACACCGCATAGCTGCGGAAATCGTAGTGGTAGCGCTGGTACAGCGCCTCCAGCAGGACCTTCAGTTCGAGGTCGAACAGCGCCTGTTCGTTCATTGCCGCGAGCACCAGACCCGGCACAGCGAGACCAGCTTGTCGACGTCGATGGGCTTGGCGATGTAATCGTTGGCGCCCGCCTGCAGGCAACGCTCACGGTCGTCAGGCATGGCCTTGGCAGTCAGCGCGATGATCGGCAGGTCCTGCAGGTGACGCTGCGCGCGGATCTCGCGCATCGCGGCCAGGCCATCCTTCTCCGGCATCATGATGTCCATCAGCACCAGGTCGACTTCGCGCTCGGCCAGGCGGTCCACTGCCTCCTGCCCATTGCGCGCGATCTCCAGCGTCACGCCCAGCGGCTCGAGCACGCTGGACAGCGCAAAGATGTTGCGCACGTCGTCCTCGGCCAGCAGTACGGTGCGTCCATCGAGCACGGTGTCGCGACGGCGCGCCTCGCGCAGCAGGCGCTGCTGGTCGGTGGGCAGGCTGGCTTCCACGCTGTGCAGGAACAGGGTGACTTCATCCAGCAGGCGTTCGGGCGAACGTGCGCCCTTGATGATGATGCTCTTGGAATAGCGGCGCAGGCGCTGTTCTTCCTCGCGACCGAGCGCGCGACCGGTATAGACGATCACCGGCGGGAAGCCGACGTCATCGTTGCCGGCCATGTGTTCGAGCAGGTCGTAGCCGCTGCCGTCAGGCAGTGACAGGTCCATCACCATGCAATCAAAGGTGACCGTGCTGAGCTGCTCCAGCGCGCCAGCAAGCGTTCCCACGGCGACGATCTGCAGCTGATCACGGCCCAGCAGCAGTTCCAGGTTGTGGCGCAGCTCGCTGTCGTCCTCGACGATCAGCAGGCGCCGCACGTCGCGCTGGCTGGTCTGTTCCAGCTGCTCGATGGCGCTTACCAGGCGCTCGCGCGTGGTCGGCTTGATCGCAAACCCGATCGCGCCAAGCTCGCGCGCCACCTGGCTGCGGTCCGTTGCCGAGACCACGTGCACAGGAATATGGCGGGTATCGGGGTTGCGCTTCAGGCGCTCCAGCACGCTCAGGCCGGACACGTCCGGCAGGCCGATATCGAGCAGGATGCCGTTCGGTCGCAGTTCGCCGGCCAGGGCCAGCGCCTCTTCGGCCGTCCCGGCCACCACGCAGTCGAAATCCAGTTCATGGGCCAGGGCCACCAGCGCTTCGGCGAACGTGGCGTCGTCCTCGACGGCCAGGATCAGGCGGCCCGGGTGCTGGCGACGACCGCGGTCGTCGGCCACGCTGGGCACCGTCGTCGTCGGCGCCACCGGAGCCCTTGCTGGCACCTGCATCGCCGGCACAGCGGCCGCGACCGGCGAGGCCACGGGGGCTGCGGCGATGTCCGCGGCGCTCGACGCGGGCGCGCCCTGCAACGGCAGTTCCAGAATGAAGCAGCTGCCACGGCCCGGTTCGCTGTCGACCTGGATGCTGCCGCCCATGCGCTCGGCCAGATCGCGCGAGATCGACAGCCCCAGGCCGGTGCCACCGTAGCGGCGACGGGTGCTGCCATCGGCCTGGCGGAAGGCTTCGAAGATGACCTGCAGCTGCTCGCGGGCAATGCCGATACCGCTGTCGCAGACCTCGAAACGGATGCGCCCCTGGCCGGCCGCGCGCACGTGCAGGCTGACCTTTCCATGCTCGGTGAACTTCACCGCATTGGCCAGCAGGTTCTTCAGGATCTGCTGCAGTCGCTGGCTGTCGACCATCAGCTGGCTCGGCGCCAGCGCGTCGGCCTCGATCTGCAGGGCCAGGCCCTTCTGCCGCGCCATCGGCTCGAAAGTCTCGCGCAGGCGCTGCAGCACGCTGTCGGTCACCACCACTTCATCGGCCAGCTCGACGTGGCCGGCCTCGATGCGCGACAGGTCCAGGATGTCGTTGATCAGCGCCAGCAGATCGTTGTTGGACGACAGGATCGCACGCGCATACTTCACCTGTTCTTCGGTGAGCGTGCCGTCCTTGTTGTCGGCCAGCAGCTTGGCCAGGATCAGCGAGCTGTTCAGCGGCGTGCGCAGTTCGTGCGACATGTTGGCCAGGAACTCGGACTTGTAGCGCGATGTCGCGGCCAGTTCGTTGCTGTTGCGCACCAGCTGGCTCTGCGCGACCAGCAGTGCCTGCTTCTGCGCCTCCAGCTCGTGGGTCCGCTCTTCCAGCTGGACGTTGCTCTGTTCCAGCTCGGCCTGCTGTTCTTCCAGATGGCTCTGCGACTGCAGCAGGCTGCGGCTCTGCTCTTCCAGTTCCTCATTGGCCACGCGCAGCTCTTCCTGCTGGGCCTGCAGCTCCTCGCCCTGGCGCTGCGATTCCTCCAGCAGCACCACCAGTTGTGCGCGCAGCAGCGATGCACGCAGCGCCATGCCGATGGTCTCGGCGCAGCGCTCCAGCAGCTCGCGATCCAGGTCGCGCTGCGCACCCGCCCGGGCGCGTCCCAGCTCGACGATGCCTACCACGGTGCCGTCACTGCTGATCGGCGCCAGGATGCGCTCGCGCACCGGCAACCGCCCCAGGCTGGTCTGCAGTTCAAGTACGGCATCGTCGCTGCCCTCCAGGTGACGGATGCACTCATCCCGCGCCACCTGCCCGGCCACGCCCTCCTGCAATGCCAGCGACGCCGGCATGCCGGACGGCAACGCCAGGCCGCCGGTCAGCTGCAGTCGTCCGCCTTCCAGCCGGTACACGGCGCCGACGTCGGCCTCCAGTTGCGCGCCCAGGCTGGTGGCTGCCGCCTCGGCAATCTGCTCCGGGCCGAGGTCGCCGCGCAGGCTCATCGCTACCGCGTTCTCGGCCTCCTGCAGCCACAACGCCCGCATTGCGTCCCGGCGTGCCTGGATCGCGCGGGAGACGATCAGCGCGATCATCAGGAACGCACAACCACCGATGCTTCGGTTGACCAGCGAGAACGCCGAGTTCGAGCTGGCCGGGGCGATGTTGAAACCGATGACCAGCAGGACGCAGGCGAGCACAGCCACGATGAACGGCGCGCGCGCACTGCGCTGGAACACCGTGACGCCCACGGCCAGGAAATACGCCAGCCATACTGCATAACCGAGCGGTACCACCAGCTCCAATGCGATGGTCGCAGCCAGTAGCACGGCGGACGTCATCCAGATCCAGCGGTCACGCGTAGTCGCACCAGGACGCATGCAGGTCGGTTCCAGAACAAAAAGGGTGGGTGATGGTACTCCGTGTCGTATTCAGCCGCACAGGACAAATGGCACGTGTCCCGCCTCCACGCCTCCTTCACACTTGAATGCCTAGCTTCACGTCCCTCACAGGGGTAACACTTATTTTTACGTGGACGCTGCCGCCTCTACGACGTCCGTGCTGACGGACCCTTCCCGCCAACTGCGACTGCTGATCGACAGCGTGCGCGACCATGCGCTGTACCTGCTTGATCCTGATGGCATCGTCTGCAGCTGGAACCCTGGTGCGGAGCGCATCAAGGGCTATTCAGCCGATGAAGTGGTGGGCACCCACTTTGGTCGCTTCTACCTGGCCGCCGACCGCGAGGCAGGAGAACCGCAACGCCTGCTCCGTCATGCAGCGCAGCATGGCCACGTTGCCAATGAGGGCTGGCGGGTACGCCGCGATGGCTCGTCATTCCGTGCCAGTGTTGTCATCGAGCCGGTGGTTGAAGCGGGTGAGCTGCTCGGCTTCGTCAAGATCACCCGCGACATCACCGAGCAGTGGCAGGCACAGCGCCTGCTGCGTGATGCCCAACGAGCGCTGCGCAATACCCAACAGTTCGAGACCGTCGGCCGACTCAGCCGCGGCCTGTCGCACGAGTTCAACAACCTGCTGACCACCATCGGCAACGCACTGGACCTGCTGTCCCTGCGCGTTGGCGGTGACGATGCGCGCGCCGCCGAGCTGCTCGATGCTGCGCAGAGCGCGACCGATCGTGGTGCGCTGCTGACCCGCCAGCTGCTGGCGTTCAGCACTGGCCAGACCCTGATCCGCGAACCACTGGATATCAACGTGTTGATACAGCAGTGGCTGCCGGACCTGCAACGCGCCTGCCCGTCCACGGTGATGCTGGATGCCCAGCTGGCACCCGGCCTGCCTGCGGTCAACACCGATGCGGCGCAGCTGCAGACGGCGCTGGCCAATCTGGTCGCCAATGCCGCCGATGCTACCCTTGAAGGCGGTCGCATCCTGATCGGCACCGCGCTGGAGCATCGCCTCGACCCGGACGCGGACTCCACGCTGCAACGTGGCTATGTCACCCTCAGCGTCTGCGATGAAGGCCACGGGATGGCGGCCGATATCGCCGAACGGGCCACCGAGCCCTTCTTCACCACCAAGGACATCGGCAAAGGCAGCGGCCTGGGCCTGAGCCAGGTGTTCGGATTCACTACCCAGAGCGGCGGCTTCGTCGACGTGTCCACCACGCCCGGTGTCGGCACCACGGTCAGCCTGCTGCTACCCGCAATGGAGGACCCTGCCGATGACCGATGACCCGATCCGCGTACTGATGGTGGAAGACCAGACCGATCTGCGTGAAATGATCGGCCTGGCCCTGCGCGACCTCGGCATCGATGTGGCCACGACCGCCGATGGCCACGAGGCGGCGGAACTGCTCAAGGGCGAAGCACGTTTCGACGTGGTGTTCAGCGACGTCAGCATGCCCAACGGCATGTCCGGCATCGAGCTGAGCGAACATGTGGCACGCGAACAGCCGCAGGCACGGATGATCCTCTCGTCCGGCTATGCCCGTTCGCAGCTGCCGCCGCTGCCCGAGCAGGTGGAGTTCCTGCCCAAGCCCTATCGCCTGCGCCAACTGGTGCAGCTGCTCAGGCAGGCGTAAGCCACGGCGCCCCCGCAGGAAACCCCTGCGGTCAACCCATCATCGCCCCCCGCTGGAACGACGCCAGCAGCGTAGAGGCTGCCGCTGCCGGCGCCAGCCGACCGCGTGCCAGTGACCAGGTGATGCCGTAGAAACAGCTCCAG
This sequence comes from Stenotrophomonas sp. YJH_SMC_21, assembly GCF_059369555.1. NCBI lineage: Bacteria > Pseudomonadati > Pseudomonadota > Gammaproteobacteria > Lysobacterales > Lysobacteraceae > Stenotrophomonas > Stenotrophomonas sp. YJH_SMC_21. The sequence continues at coordinate 15,771 of NZ_JCAFSU010000009.1, read as the reverse complement.
TAGAAGTCCGCGAGCCACACCGCGGTGAAACCGACGTTGAACTCTCCGGCCGCCTGACCCCGCAGGAAGAAGGCCTCGAAGCGCTCGCCGATCGGCGCCCAGCGCTCCGGCAGCAGGTGCAGGTCGCCCAGGCGCTGCTGTTCTTCCATCATCCGTGCGAACAGCAGCGTCACCAGCTCCCAGTCCGCCAGCAGCGTGGCGGTGACCTGCTCCAGCACGTGGCGTGCATCACCGCCCTGGTCGAACCAGGCCGCCGCCGCTTCCACGCGCTCGAAACCGGCCGCGAACAGGGCCTCGTCGATCGCCTCCCGGGTAGGCGCAAACCGGTACAGGGTCGCGCGGCTGATGCCCGCCCCGCGCGCGAGTTCGCTGAGGGTGCAGCGTGGATGGCTGACCAGGGTGGCCGCCAGCGCATGGGGCAGGTCGCGTCGTGTACGTGCTGCGGCAGGTCGCATGAAAAGCGAGGGGGTGTGGGCTGACCCTCACGCTAGCATGAATCATCAATTAATAAACTGAATCAAATATGATTCACACGAATCACGAATGCGCTACAACAGCGGTGCGTCCGGTGCACCCGGGTCGGTGCACGGCAGGGAACGCGTCACAGGCATCGAGGGAGACAACGCCATGCTGCACCCACTACGCGATATCGCCGTGCTGTTCGACGCCAGCGACACCGGGCACCGCGTTCTCAACATCGCCGCCGACCTGGCGCAGGCCCAGCAGGCGCATCTGGTCGCAGTCTCCACGGCCCTGCATCCCACCGACATCGCCAACGGCTTCGCGCGCGGTGCCGGCATCGCCGCCGCGCTGGACCACGAGGCCCGCGCGGATGCCGCCTGCACCGCACAGCTGATGCAGAACCTGCGTGCCGTGTCCGAGCCGCTGCAGATCAGCACCGAACTGCGCATCGTCTCGGACTACCTGGGTGGCGCCGACCTGGCGCTGCAGTCGCTGTACTGCGACCTGATCATCGCCGGCTATCCGCACACACCAGGCGCGCCCTCCGGCTGGCATCCACTGGTCACGCTGCGCCAGACCGGGGTACCGATGCTGCTGGTGCCGCCGCACTGGAAGGGCGAGCAGGTCGGCCGGCGTATCGTGGTGGCCTGGAATGCCAGCAAGCAGGCCCGTCGTGCGGTGGCAGATGCCCTGCCTCTGCTGGCCCGGGCGCAGGCCGTGCACCTGCTGATGGTCGACACGCCCAAGGCTGAAGCGGCACCCGGCGCTGAAATGGCCCAGCATCTGGCGCGGCACGGCGTTGAAGTTGAGATCCAGGCGATCAGCTCCAGCCAAGGGGGCGTAGCTGCCACCATTCGCCAGCATGTACTTGATGCCGAAGCCGATCTACTGGTGCTGGGGCCCTACAGCCGCAGTCGCGTGGTCGAGCGCGTGCTCGGCGGGGTCACCGAGGATCTGCTTGCCGAAGTACCGGCGCCCTTGTTCGTATCGCACTGATACCGCCCTGCCCCGCCCGGCGGTAGCCGGTCAGCGATTGGCCGGTGTGCCGCCGGAAATAGCGGCACAGGTAGGACGCGTCCTCGAAACACAGGCGTTCGGCGATGCGTCCGATCGGCAGTTCGCTGTAGCTCAGCAGCGCCTTGATCTCCAGCACCACCTGGCGGTCGATCAACGCCTTCGGCGTTTCGCCGAAGCACTCCCGGGTCACCTGCGAGAGATAGAACGGGGTAATGCACAGCGCCTCGGCGTAGGACTGCACGTCGCGTTGGCGCGTGCTGCGCTGTCCGACCAGCTCCCAGAAGCTCCAGGCCAGGCGCTCGCGCCGGCCGACCTGCGGCGCCGCCTCGTAGTATGCCGGGAGCAATGTGGCGAACTTCAGGAAAAAGGTCTGCAGCAGGTTGCGCAGCATCACTTGCCGATGGCGGCCACCGTTGTGCTGGGCATCCATCAACTGCTGCAGCCAACCCTGCAGCAGCGGCACCTCCAGCGGTGACGGTACACAATGAGGGTGCTCGTGCAGGAACTTGAACAGTGCATTGGGCAGCACATAGGCCACCTCCGAGGCCAGCGCTTTCGGCACCAGGCAGGCCACCACAAGGAAGCCGCGCGAACGCTGCCGCAGCAGCGTCAGCGTATCCTCCGCCAGCACCAGTACGTCGTGCCGCTGCACCGCCACTTCGCGGAAGTTCAGTGCGAACCGCGCACGCCCGGACACGCACACCAGCACCGTCAGATAGGCGTGCCCGAACGACAGCGGAACACCCAAGCCTTCAGCCAACGTACTGACTTCCAAGCGCATGGATTCGTCCTGTTCCAGAAGCTGGGGAATGCGATCCATGGGCCGATCGACTGGGATATCGCGGCAGAGCATATCCGCCCGAACGAAGAAGTTGTGAAAAGTACCGAAACCATCAAGGTCCCGCCCTGTGCTCCCCGCCCGTCGAAACCTAGCCTGTGCACTCTCTTTCCACCGACGGACCCGCCATGCAACTGGCCACCCAACGCTTGATCCTGCGCCCCTGGCGCGACAGTGACGCCGCCGATCTGTACGAGTACGCCCGCGACCCGCGCGTGGGGCCCATCGCCGGTTGGCCACCGCATGCCAGCGTAGAGGAGAGTGCCGACATCATCCGCACCGTGTTCAACCGACCGGAGGTCTACGCCCTGCAGAGCCGCGAGAACGGGCGTGCCATCGGATGCGTCGGCATCCTGATCGGTGCTGACAGCAACTTCAGCTTGGGCGAGCGCGAGGGAGAGATCGCCTACTGGATCGGCGTACCGTACTGGGGTCGTGGCCTGGTACCCGAAGCTGTACGTGAGGTGATGCGGCATGCCTTCCTGGATCTGCAGCTGGATGCGTTGTGGTGCGGCTACTTCGCCGACAACCTGCAATCAATGAGCGCGCAGGCCAAATGCGGTTTCCGCCATCACCACACCGAGGTCAACCAGTTCAACCGCTTCCTCGCCGACTACCGCACCGAGCACATCAGCCGCATCACTGCCAGGGAATGGCAGGCGCAGCAGACCGTACCGCTGCCCACGTGATCACGGCTCAGCCCTCGCTGCGCAGCATGAACAACAATTCCAGCGTCGAGGCATCTTCCACCGGCTGGAAGCCGACATCGCGGTAGAGCGCCAACGCTGCGACGTTGTCACGATAGACACGCAGGCTCAGGCGCTGCACATCCGGCGACCGCAGGGCCTCGGCACACAACAACTGCATCAGCACCCGGCCCAGGCCGCGCCCACGCGCCTGCGGCGAGACAATGATGCGGCCCAGGTGGGCAGTGCCGGGCGCGGTCAACCAGTACTGGCCGAACCCCATGCAAGCACCCTCCCCGTCCAACAGCACCCAACCCGGGCGCTCGGCCAGTTCAAGAGCCCGTGCGAATGCCTCAGGCAGCAGAGGAAACGCAACGCCCGGGCCAGCCCAGCGTTGCGTCGCTGCAACCGAATCGAGCCAGCCAGCGATACGCGGGTAATGCCGAGGTTGAACCGGTTGCAACTGTGCGGGCATGAGGATGCCTGTGTGGTATGGTCCACTGATTGTGAGCGGCCCGCCCAGCGCCGTCACGCTGCGCGGCAGCCGTTGAATGTTGTCCTGCGACAATGCCCTTGCACCATCACAGTCGCAGCTTCAGCCCTGCAGGTAGGCAGGGCCGTCCCAGCCATCAAGGTACTACGGCAACTCATCGCGAACCTCAACTACGCGTTGCCGGTAGTAGAGATGCATTGTGGGCGCCATGGCAACGTCCAGCCATCCGCCGCCAGCGCGGGCGAGCATGGCGTTGGGAACGACACGCATGCTCAGACGGTTCGTGCCGAACACAACCTCGCCGCACGTAGCACAGAAGGTCTTCTTCAGCTGCTTATGGGGATGGCTGAAGCTTCGCGCATCGAAGGAGGCCATCTGAACCGACGAAGCCTCCCATGCCGTCGCGGAGAACACGGTGACACCGTAGAAGTCCCTGCACGATGAACAGTGGAAATTGGCGCGTGCGACCGGCTCTCCAGCCAGCTCAATGGCGACGTTCCCGCACAGGCACGCTACTCGTAACGACATGATGACCCGAAAGAGAGGCGCTGGCGCGGATTCTACTGCCATATCCGGAACACATGCCGACTGCCCCAGCAGAAAATTCAATCGGCCTCACCCACAGACGCAAAGTGTCGTCCATCGACTTCGGGGTCTTCGGGCGCCTCCTCCCGATACCCTTTCCCTTGAGGGCCAGCAAGGTATCCAGCATGTCGTACCGCACGACGATGGTGTTGATGGCGCGCTCGCCGATGTTGCCCACCTTCTTCACCCGGAGCAAAGTGACGGCAGCGAACTTAACGCGGGTGTAAAAGAGAAGGGCCCGTCGGAGAGCGGGCCCTTCCCTGTTCATTTGCCGGTTGTTGACGACTGGATGGGCTTCGGGGTGGTCAGATCGTAGGCAAAGCATGCAGCCTGCATTTCCGTAAGCGCCTTCCGTCGATCGTGCGACGCCTCTCTGCGATCCGTGATCACTGGGAGCTTCAGACGAATCACGTCAGCGACAGCTCTACGATCAGCAATTGCCGCGGATCCCCCGAACCCAGAGTCCTCCAGCGCCTTTCCCGCCATACCAGAGGCGCCCCCCAATGCACTTAGTCCCGCTATTGCACCGGCGTGCTTGGCAGCGTTCGCCGCCGTAAGTGCAGGTGCGATGACCGTGCCCGCGACCAGCCCGATCCCGTACACCCAGAGGGACGCCTTTCGCTGATCAACGGATTTGTTCTCCATCCCGAGGATGAGCTTCTTGCATTCCGCCAGTACCGCTGGCAACGCCTCCTCAACGCCCGAGGCGTCATCCACCTCCTCTCCAGGCTCATACCATCCGTCGCGGGGAAGCCTCCTCGGAGGCTTGACTCCGCTGGGATCAGGCGCCTGGGCCTGACCGTCAACGGGGGGCGGCGGAGGTGGAGGTAGAGGTGGTGCTACGGCGGCCCGGGAAGGATGGCCAACGAAAGAGACGTTGTAGGGTGCAGTGGAACCCCCCTTGGTTGAACAAACAACGCAAAGCACAGCCGCAACCAGAACAGCGGTCATCGCCTTCATGTTGCCCCCTGTCGGCGGCGTCATGCCACCGCTGGGGCCTTTACTACCACAGGATTGCGGTTTTCACGGGACCGACAATCCGACGCTGCCTACATTTTGCCGGGGCCCAGCTTGGCGGACACCGGTTGCATGGCCTGCGGCCGCGTGAATCCAGCCTCCACCCAGGCCAGGTACCCAGCCCGGACGCACTGCGCCAGTAGTAGTGCTAGTCGACACGGGGTACACCGGGTTCGTCGAAGATGGCCTCTATCCGTCATTCCGCCTGATTGACGATTCGATCATCGGCGGCCGAGTCCGCCTCACCCAGCACCTGCATGGCGTTGCATGACCTGCCGCGCTTGGTTATTGCTCGCGGGTCAGGCGAAGGCTCCCATCGGACGGCAGCAGGATTCGATAGACCTGCCTTTCGCCCGCCTTGATGGTCAGGTTCTGAGAGGTTGAAATGTTCGGGCAGGCGCCACCACCTGTGTCGAGCTTCACGAAGTAGGAGCCTGGTGATACATACAGAGTGGCGGCTTCGGACTGGCGAATGTCCATCACCTTCTCATTGTTGAGAGAGATGGCATGCGTGCAGGCAGATCCATGGAAACCCTTGTCCCGCATGATGTAGATCTGCGCACTACGGTCCGGCGACGGCGCCAAGCGTTCGGCCTTGTAGATACGATCAGGAGGCACCGGCCTGGCGGTTTCCTCCGTGACGGGGACCGTGGAACAGCCGATCAACGTGGTCATTGCGGCCGCAGCACCAAGCATTCCTTTCCGCATAATCCCCTCCGTTATTGTTGGCTGATTCTACTGCGCGTCCGCCCCTGCGCAATTCCGAGGGGATTGGCAGAAAAATTACCTTACGGCATTGCGATTCAATTGCCGCGCGGCAATCCAACTCCAGCCGCCCACCAAGCCTCCCGGCAGAGGTGGGCAGCCAAAGTGTTGAGAGCGATCCAGACGAAGATGGCCGGGGGTGCACGAGGTCGGCAAGTAGCGCGAGGCGCCGCTGGGCCGGTATGTGCGCTGGGCACTTCGCTGTCTATCCGATCCGCTTGTCGCCGTGCACAAGAACACGGTATGGCCATCACCGGAGTGCCGTTGCGACAGGTGCAGATCCTGGCCGGGCATGCCGACTAGGCCACTACTGGAAGTGCTACGAGCACCTCTCCCCCTGAGGGCGATGACGGTGCGGTGGCGAAGCCAACCTATTGATTCGCCATTACCACCACTGTGACCAAATGGCGCCTTTTGATGGCCCGATATGGCCTGTGGCGATATAGCGGCTTTCGCAAGCTGTTGATTCTGGCGACCCCGGCCCGATTCGAACGGTCGACCTTCCCCTTAGGAGGGGATTTCGTCGCCCGCTCAATCAGCAACTTACGAAGTGCCTGGGACCAGCGTGGGTCCATTGCCACTCGATCACACGACGCTGGTGATTACTGCCCCATCAGGGAACCCAAGAGGCAGGGCTGGCAAATGTCCACCTTTCCCAACAACCCATGCTACGTGACCAAAGAGTTCTCCCGCCAAAATCGGCAAAAGCTCGCGCTTGGTTGAAGAGTATAAGTGAAGCGCCAGCACGTTCACGCTGCGCTTACATTGCACGCCAATCTACAACTCCAGGAAGGAACTGAAATGCGTTTGAAGGCTGCAAAGGTCATTCTCGGAATATCGCTTTTCACAAGTGCCCTCTCCGCACACGCAATCGACTCAATAACCTGTGATGACTGCACTTTGACAAAGCGTCAGATGCAGTCAAAGGCAGGAGGAGACGGAGACTACTACTTCTGGGATTTCAAGAATCGACGCCTGTACCACATGAACGTATCCGGTAGTGGCGGCCCGCTTTATCGCGCAGCTGCCGCTCCAGGCGGAACAAAAGTAAAGGAAATCATGCTGACTGCGGACGAACAAGCAATGTTCAATGCGGGCATGCAGCTCTACGACGCGAATGGCCGGTCTGAGACGGTTAGAGTCCAAGCGCCTGTATATGACAGCCGCGCTGCGCTCAACTCATTCGGTGGCGCGATCGCCGCAGCGCCCACCCAGGCTATACCACTCGCCGATCCACCTCAGACCTACCCGATGAATGCAATGGATGCGGTGACGACACCGGCTTGGCGTGAGGCGGCTATTGCGAAAACACTATCCTACGACAATCTCGGGCCTTTGCGGTTTGTGGGAGAGACCCTTCGTGTTCTCGTTTCAGGCTTCTCTCAAGCCGTCAACATCACAAAGCTGCCGAGCCCCTTCAGCATCGTAACCACTATTCCCTTCCCTGACGGCTCTTACATTCTCGTGCAATACACCTATCAAGATCACGGGTACAGATACATCCGTGGATCCGGGCGAGACGCAGCAGGCAATGTGATTCCTGACGGGCAGAAGGATATTGCGAGCCCCGATCAAGCTTCCCAAACGTACATTTATCCGACGGGCCCACTTGCGGCAGGCCCGGGTGGTGAGATGATAAGACACCTCGACAACCTGGGTGTCCGTTGGATCGGCGCAAACTCTCCACCGGTATATGTTGGTTTCCGAATCGGCTGTTCCTACACTCCCTCAGGTGCACAATGCCAAGTGAACTCCCTAACCCCATAGAACGTGGATCAGAGCGACTGATCCACGGAAACGGCATTCTTATCCGGGCATTTTTGATCCTGACGATGAGCTCTGCAGTATGGATGCTGGCCGGACTGTCGATCGGAAGGGGTGCCAAGGGCGCTCTTGTCTGGCCGTACATCATTCCATCCCTCGTCTTCATCGCGCTCATCGTTTCCTATAGAGCGAGGGTGCGGAATGCCGAATGGTTCACCAATAAGCCACGGACGCTGTTCCTGCTTACTCTGTCTTGGATTGCCTGCGCAGTTGGGCTTGTTCTTTCAGTAGCACCCTTCTGATGACTGAGCCCTGCCGTCGTGATGGCGGTGGGGCTCACATTTCCTCATGAGGGCTGCGCCCTACAGCACCAGTGCTCTCTCGCCTGAATCGACAGGTCACCCTCGCACGCGCCTCCAGCCGATACTCGATGGAACCGTCGGCGCGTTCCACCTTGAACGCATAGGCGTCCGGCACATTGGGGTCGCCCGCAGCGCGAAGGGCAACCTGGCCCGGGTCGGTCAGGTCCTCGGCCACCTCCACCTGAGGGTCACCGGCGTTAGTGATGCCCTTGCCCTTCAGCGCCACCAGGGTGTCCAGCGTGTCGTACTGGACGATGTTGGTGCTGATGCCGCGCTCACCGATGCTGCCGACCTTCTTCACCTGCGCGAAGGTCAGGGCCTTGAACTCGGTCTCGGGCAGATCGGTGTGCAGGTTGTTCTCCAGGTACCGCTGGATGATAGTCTTGTCGCTGTGCTCGCACATCTTGCGGGTGGCGAGCAGGTTGAACTTCGACCAGGCAGCAGCAGCGTGTTGGCGATCAACGCCGTGTTCGTGCCGTTGAACACGTTGAGCAGCGCCTGATTGAGCATACCCACGATCAGCTCGGAGTCGGTAAAAGCTGTCCAGCTGCCAGTCGGGGCAGCAGTCGGAATCACGCCAGCGGCATTGAACAGGCCGGTGAAGCCCTTACGGCAGGGTAAGGTGAATCATCGTGCGGCCTCCTTCAGCTGCAGCCGGGAAAGGGTGACGTTCAGGGCGGCCAGCTCGTCCATCTTCATGACGAGCCACATGCGGCGTTGCTCGTGGATGCCGTTGAAACTGCCCAGGTGGCAGCCCTTGCACAGGCCACGGTGGTGTAGTGCTGCCCCTACTTGATGTGGTGGGCGTCGCTCGGTCCTGGTCGGCTACAGACACTGCATGGCAGCAGCTTTACTGCTTCCATGTGCCGCTCCTCTGCAGGAGTGAACGCCTTCTAGTTCTTCGAGCGCATCAGCAGCCCTCCCAGATCGGCAGGGGAGTGCGTATCCTCCCGCCATGGATAGGGGGAAATATCGACATGGGCTCGAGGAATCGGATCAACTGGATCACGGTGCTGCTGTACGTCGCGCTGATCACGGCGGGCTTCGGTGCAGCTCTTGGGCTGCTGTCCCTGACCGGACAGATATCGCTTGGCAAAGACGCGCCCGCGTGGGTTCAGGCCATTGGTAGCATCGTGGCCATCCTTATCGCTGTTGCAGTTCCTTCGGCTCAGCACTATCTGACTGAGAGAAAACAAGAGCGCGAGATGGCCGATAAGGCGCGCAGCCTGGGGCTGATGCTGCTGCCACACATCCAAGAGTTTGCCGAAAGAAACAATGCTGTGTGGACCGACGAGGATCCGGACGAACACGCGCAGTCTCTCGGTGAAGATGCCTGCGTGATCGGTCCGCTCGCTGAGAGTGCACTGAACATTCCACCAGCTATCACCGCAGTGATTTCGCGAATTCATGAACTTGGCCCTGCAGCCGAAGGCCTCCAGCGCGCGATCTACAACGTCACACGCGCTCGCGAGCTGATGATCGTCACCGGCGCCACCGTCGAGCACCTTCAAAGCGGCCCTCTGTATAAATCTCGAATGGCCACCTACAGCAAGAGCAAGTTCTATGGCCTGCTCTGGGACACGCTGGCGGCTCTGACCACTTCGCAGAATCGCATCGAGGCGTTTTTCTTCCGCCCTTCCGCGCTTAATCCCTCTGATTGATTCTTTCACGCCACTCTCCTGTTCTGCCCGGCCATTTTCCAGAACTCGGCGCGCACGTCGTCGAGCATCACATGGGTGTAGCGGCGGCCGATGTACTCGGTCAGACCGTCGAACAGCTCCTGGAACCGGGCCTGTTCCATCTCGCCGAATGACAGGCTCTCTGCGCGCTTGACCGGGATGGTGCGGATTTCCGGCAGCGCGCCGGCCGGCACCTTGCGGGCGCCTGCACCCAGAGGCGCCTCGCAGGCGTCCAGCACCGCGGCGATCACTGGGGTGGCGTCCATTTCCACGATCTCGCAGCAGACGTCAGCGTCCAGCTGCAGACGCTTCACCGCATCGTGCGCGCCCAGCTGCTCCCCGCCTTCGACGATGTCGACCATCAGGTGTCCGATCTTGTGGATGAGGCGGTGCTGCGATTCCTCGCGCGGCTGCTTCAGCTCGCCGCGGGTCTCCCGGCCCACGCGGAACTTGCGATCGCGTAGCAGGCGCTGGTCGACGGCATTGGCCGCCTGCGCGGAGGTGTTCTTCTGCTTTGCCATGATGGTCTCCGAGGGACGCCCGCGCTGGGGCGTCCCTCCGTTCGTGGGCCGAGGCAGTTAAGCCGCAGCGCCGTGCTTGAAGGTCTTCACCGCGCCGCCCACGTCAACCAGGTTGCCGCCAGAGCGCATCCAGGCCATGAAGCCCACCTGGCCCTTCTTCACATAGGCCGAGTCGTTGAAGCGGAACAGGGTCACTGCCATCACGTCGCGGATCTCGTAGTAGCTGAAGTCGCCGAACGCGATCGAGGTGGCGCCTGCGGCCGGGGCGGGGCGTGCTGGTTGATCTGGATATCGCGGTTCAGCAGACGATCCGGCGCACCGCCCGGATTGTCCTGCTCGTAACCCGGCACGAAGATCGGCCGGCCCGTCGAAGTCGCCGGCAAGCCGAGCGTTCGCGTTATAGGCGGCCAGCCGTGACCGACTACGACTTCTTCGCCGCCATGGCCGGCGGCACCCCGCCCATCACCCCACCCACTGCCCCCCTGCCCTGCGCTCTCCCCCTGTAGCGCAGGGAGCCCGCGCCGGCCGGGCTCCACCGGCCGGCAACCCATCCCAGGAGTCCAGCGTGCGCAACCACCTCGACATCTTCGATCACGACCTCGCCCGCATTGCAGCAGCGGTGCGCTTGCCTACTGCCGCCACAGCATGCTGCGGTCTGAGCGCAGGAACCTCAGGCGGGGTCCTGCAGCGCAACTTCGAATGCGGCGGCAGAGCAATGCTCTGCGTCGGATCGGATCCGTCGAAGCCTGGACAGGGTGAGATTGAACGAGACTTGCCACTCCGCTCGCCTCACAGTGAACCCATCCTCCGTTTGTCCAACGTCGGGCCAATTGCTGTAGGAAGAAAACGAGCTCCTTTGAATGTAGAGGTCGCCCAGCAACCGTCCAAGCCTCAGCCCTATGGCGGGGCTACAAACGTGGAAACTCGGAAGCATCCGCCCAGCATTCTCGACACTGAGGCTATGCGCCTGATCGGACATTGTCTTACGTGCAGATTTGCTCGCAATGAACTCTTCGAAAGCGAAAGCTCTCCCGTCTTCCATCAAGCTAATACAAGCCGTCGACCATCGGACGACGGCTTCGAGCTCAGCAGAAAGAAAGGAAAGAATGACCCGCTCCTGACGAGCTCTCTCTTCCATTTCACGTTGCTCAGCAGTCGCCGCCTTTTCCCTAGCCTCTCGTTGACTAGTCTGAGAGAGCTCGTTGGCCTGATAAGCGAGATACGCAACCGCGATAGCGCCGAGGAGAGCAATTTCCGCAGCACCCATTGCCACACCAACAGCCCAAGCGTCCCACCACACCTCACAAGTACTGCTAAGCGGCCAGCACTGAATTACGCCGTCCAGCATGCTCATTCCCTGATCCCCCTTTGGACTCGGCCGCATTCTGCCATGGCCCGGTGCCCGGAGGCGTGCTGTGCATAGCCAGCTCGACATCCTCGATCACGACCCAGCCCGCATGGCAACGGCCAACCGAGCAGCCGCCGAGCGCGCACTGCACCACGTGCAGTTCACCGCCACCGTCCGACAGGAACGCCATGAGTACTACCTGGGCGAAGCCGAACGCTGGGAACACCTCCCCGCGCACAGCGAGCGCTCCACCCACAGCAAGGACATGCATGCATGAGCAACCACAAGACGACCCAAGCGGACGTGTGGCTCGGTGGGACGGCCAGGCTGGAGCATGTGCTGCCACCGCTACCGTGGACGACCTACAAGGCCTACAGCGACGCAAGCGACCTTTCTTCCGTATGGCTTCAACGGCTCTCACCAGCGCCGCCATGGAGCCCACCGCGGCCTCTTCTTAGGCCCCGCGAATATACGTGCGTTGATCTCTTCGAGGGCTTTCTCCAGCTCCGTGTCCGCAATCTCCAGATGCGTGTCCAGAATGTTCAAAATCAGAATCCGATCTTCAGCGCCAGGTCGCAGCGCACTTCTAACTTGGTACTTCATTTTCCTGGCCGCGACAGCGCAGGCCACCGCGACCGCAAGTCCTTGGGCCGCTTTGTGCAGCTCGTGGATGCGATGGAGGTTTTCTCGTACGGAAGCCGGAGCTTGAAGAACGTCACCGCCCTCTGCCTCAAAGCTTTCATTAATCGCTTGGGCGTGATCGTGTTGGATGTGGTGCCGCAACTTCCGAATGCGTTCGTGCCACTCCTGAACATCGGGCTCCAAGAGCGTGGACAGGCCAAGGGCTCGTTCCAGCGCTTCTTCCCGTCTGCGTCTCTGTTCTCGAAGCGATATTTGCAGCGCCAGAAACGCGGCAAAGAACGTCCCAATTGCCGACCATGCATCCCAGTCAACCAGACATTTACTGCCGAGCCACCAGCACTGACTGACGCCATCCAGCATACTCATTCGCTGATCCCCCTGTGGATTCGCCGGCATTCTGCCACGCCATGGCGCGTGGAGAGCTGCCATGGGTGACCGGCTGCTCACCGCTGTACAGGCCAAGCACACAGCGCGCGTCTTCCTCAGCGAGGCGCGAGTGCGGCGGCATGGCCTCGGGGCTACTGGTTCTCGTTCAACGCCGCTCAGCGCGCGCGTTTGCGCGCCACCGCCCCGCCCCACTGCCGGAGCCGCCGCGCGCACCGGCACTGCCGGCCCAACTGGATCTGTTCGCATGAGCGCTCTAGCGTTTCCGCTCAGCCTCAAGCTCCCCCAGCACAGCCGCCAAGCCGCGATTGCTGGCAATCGCTCGATCATGCCGGGTCTCCCCAGGCTTTCCCGAGTTGAGCCATTCCATCGCCCACGTCCGAAGCACCAGGTTTGCCGCTTCCAGAACTACCTAGTGGCGAGCATTCCTCTACCCATTCGCGAGCCGAGGGCCGAACACCATGAGCAGAGTTGCGCCCGGCTCCAGAAGCTGTTGCGCCGCATCCCCCTCCAGATGCTCACCGTGGTGAACCTGCCTAGCCAGTGCATCCAACAAATCGGCGAGCGACCGGTCAGCGCCAGGAGCCACGGTGCTCGGATCTGCTGCCTTTCCCCACAGTTTCCTTTGCCGCCTTGTCGTCTAGCAACCTGGCCTCGTACCAGTCCAGATACCACTCCAAGTAGTCGCGGACCTTTGGCAGGCGCGCCGAGATCCGCCCCCCCTTGGGTCAGTTCTGCTTCTTTCGCGGCACGTATTCTCTCCGCCTCACGGGCGTCAGGTTGCCCAATGGACCAACGAAAGCGCTCGCCGCCTTCCGCCCAGTCGAGGTGGGCCTTGCTGCCGCGCCAGTAGAGTCGAACCTTTGCCATTCCTCTGCACCTTCGATCGCGGCATAGAGCGCCGCCTTTTCGTACAACTGCTTTCCCATGAAGCGGCGGGAGTGAGCCCATAGCACATGGCGTTCTTCCTGAACTGGCTATTGGAGACGCCGCAGTAGTGGGCGGCTTCGTCAACGGTCAGCCAATCCTCCACTGATAAATCGAGCCTTTCAGCGGCGCCCATTGGCGCCTCCTGCGGCCTTCCTGAGCCAAGAAGTGCGCCTTCTGAAGCACGGTCACAGTACCGAACTGGATGCACGCATCCCCCAGCGGCTGCGCGTACTGGCCGGCGCCCATGGCGGCCGCTACGGTTTCGGTGCTCACCATGGTCTCTCCTGCATAGGTGCCCGCCCCGCAACCGGCTGATGCGCGAGGATGTGGTTGGTCCGGGGGGGCTGCGGGCGCAGAGGGCCGATCACCACCGCTGCCTAGGCGCTGCCCGGCCTCTAAAGGCCGTGCGCAGACCGCACGCCTGCGTTGTCGCCAACCCCAATCGCCTCACGGCGAGCGGAGGGGCTTTCGGCGCGGAGGTTGATCGGTGTTCGGGTCCCGGAAACGCAGAAGCCCCAGCGCAGGGCCGGGGCTTCAGGGACAATTATTGACAGTTGCAGAATTAGTTCATTTCCTAACGTCACTGTCAATCACTTCGGGATGGGGCGACCCAGCTCCTCATGCAAGCCGGCCTTCTCGCCAGTCTCGTTCATCGGGAGGATGGCTTGCGAAAGATCTGTAATCTCAGAACGCTGGTTTCTGACCTTGCGCGAATTCTCCACTCGATTCAAGTAATCGCCCAATGTCAGCATATTCATGACGCTGGTGGACTGCGACCCCTGGGTGGCGGCTTGCTTGAGCGAATGCATCTGATTTGCTAGCCCGGCCTTGTCGCGCTCAAGCTCACGAATGCGGTTTTCTGCATGTTTGAGTGCCTGCGTGTCAGTCTCACCTTTACTCTCGAGCCGCTCTTTGCTTTCCACAGCTTCGCGGAGCTGTTCGTCCTTCTGGGTCAGCTGGTCACGGAGCTCCCCTACCGCCATGAATATCTTCGAAACATCAGCATCGGGGACGACATCCACCCAATTCTCGATCGACCCAACTACTTCTAGCTGGAGCGTCCGGATTGATTCGAGCACTTCATCAAGGTTGCGCATAGCGACTTGAGCTCGGACCTCTGGAACCTGCTGCTTCTGAGAGTCAGCAACGAAAGTGGCGACCCTTCGCTCCAGCGCAAGCGTTTTGGTCAGAATCAAACGCAGACCACGCACAGCCATCCGGCCACTTGCATATAGCTTACCGTCTTGGTTGATAGCTGCAATCGCTGTCGAGATCCTCGCCCCGACCACGCCCGTTACCACAGCGACAACGATTTGCAGCAAGGCATTGTAGTTCTCACCTACAGCTTTGGGTCCGAACCAGCCCAGCACGACGCCGACGGCTATGAGTAGAAAAGTATAGGGGTCCAGAACGACCTTCAGGAATACTCCCCAAGGTCTAACCACTCCTACGAGCCAACGGCCAAAACCATAGAATGCCCCTCCACCGGACGTTGGAGTGCCACTCTTCACATTTGCTGCATTCTCCGCCGCAGGATCGCCTGCCATGATCTTCCCCTGACGTCACACCGCCATTCGGCCCCGGATCCAGTCTAGGGCCTTGACTAGCTCATAGCGATACTGTCGAATCGTTAACGAACCGCCATACCTCTCAGCCACCATACGCGCCTTGCCCGCGCACAGAAGGCGGCAGCCGACGCCGCGGCAGAGGCAGCGGCCCAGCAGCAGACCGAACCGGTGGCAGCCGCGCCGGCAGCGACTGCGGCACCGGCGCGAAGCGCTCCGACGGCAATGGCCAGCACCCCGGCACCGAACGCCGCGCCGCGCGAGGTCGCCAAGATCAAGCCGGGCGACATCAACGCGCGCATCGCCCCGCTCTTGATCAGCGCCGACGGTCTGGCCCTGCTGGGGTTCAAGCCGATCAATCCCACCGGTGCCACTAAGCTCTACGACCAGGCGCAGTTCCCGGACATGTGCCGGGCCATGATCCACGGTCTGCAGGATGCGGCCGACCAGTACCCGCTGGCCGCGTGATGGAGCTCTGGCGCACCAGCGAACTGCAGGCCCTGCGCCAGATGGAGGGCCGCGACGCGATGACCGTCGCGGATGCCCTCGGACGCTCGCCCCGTGCGGTTCAAGACATGGCCCGCTGCCAAGGGATGCCGGTACCGCGCCAGCGTCATGCCCGGTACTGGCCGGCCACCACTAAACGCCGCGCCCGGCAGCTCCGGGCCAGCGGCAACACCGTCAACCAGATCAGCGCCGCGCTGGGTGTCCCG